>JAJDZN010000146.1 GCA_022824585.1 Bryobacterales bacterium
CGTCTTTGGATGTACCCGCGGGAGACTGTGGTTGCCGAGAAGCTTGAGGCGATGGTGAGTCTGGGCGTGACGAACTCCCGAGTGAAAGACCTGTGGGATATCGTGTGTCTCGCACGACGCTTCCCGTTCGATGGCGAGACCCTCGGGACCGCTATCGCGGAGACCTTCCGGCGGCGACGCACGCCGGTCGTCGGGGAAAGGCCAGCAGCACTACTCGCCGAATACTACGAGGACACCATTCGGGCGCAGCGGTGGCGTGAATTACTCCGTCAGATCGGGGCGGACGCCGATGGTCCTGCCCGGCTCGTGGACGCCGGCGAGGAACTGCGTCGCTTCGTGGGGCCCGTCTTCGAGAGTCTGATTGAGGAGAATCCGTTCACGGAGATCTGGCCTGCGGGCGGGCCTTGGCGGTCGGCCGATTAGGTTCGGACAGGGGACTGCAGGCAATGAATACGGCGCGCGATGGGATTGGGGAGGCGCTTTCCCGACGTTTCCGACCTTACCCGGCGTACAAGGATTCCGGCGTCGAGTGGCTGGGCGAGATCCCAGAACACTGGAAAGTAAAGCGCTTGAAGCACCTCGCGACTCTGAACGACGAAGTACTCCCGGAGTCCTCGGACCCAAACTTGGAATTGATCTATGTGGATATAAGCAGCGTAGACGCCCACATCGGCATTACTAAGACGGAAACCGTCGTTTTCGGGAAAGCGCCCTCACGGGCAAGGCGGATCGTCCACGATGGCGACGTTATCGTTTCCACGGTTCGGACCTATTTGCGGGCTATCGTCGCGATCAAGGCGCCAGAACCCAACCTAGTCGTCTCCACGGGATTCGCTGTCATCCGTCCTTGGCGACTTGAGACTTCATTCGCCTCGTACGCATTGCGAGCCCCGCACTTTGTGGAACGAGTAGTCGCGAACTCGTCTGGGGTCAGTTATCCGGCGATCAACGCGAGCAGTCTCGCCTCCTATCCAATCGCGTACCCGAGAGCTGACGAACAGCGCGCCATTGCTAGGTTTCTGGACCGCGAGACAGCGAAGATCGATCGGTTGGTGGCGAGGAAGGAACGCTTGCTCGAGCTGCTTCAGGAGAAGCGGACCGCCCTCATTACGCGGGCCGTTACTTGGGGACTCGGCCCGAGCGTCCCAATGAAGGATTCGAGCAGCGAATGGCTTGGCAAAACCCCAGTGCATTGGAAGCTGAAGAAACTCAAGCACGTTACGCCTGGAATCACGGTTGGCATCGTTGTTAATCCCTCGAAGTACTACGTCGATCAGGGAGTCCCCTGTCTCCGTTCACTCAATGTGTCTCGTGGGGCAATCGACACAGCGAATTTAGTGTTCATCAGTGAGAATGCAAACGAGCTTCATCGGAAGTCGAAGATCTTTGCAGGCGATGTAGTCGTAGTTCGCACGGGGCAAGCCGGGACCGCAGCTATAGTCCCGAAGGCACTGGATGGGGCCAACTGTATCGACCTTCTCATCGTGCGCCGTTCAGAACAAGTCTTGTCTCAGTTTGTGTACTACTTCCTAAACTCCCGTCCTGCGCTATCGCAAGCTACAGAGCTGTCCGTCGGTGCGATCCAATCCCACTACAACACCTCAACGCTGGCGCAGCTTGTCATCCCGCAAGTCCCAATTGATGAGCAGAGCGACATCGTGAAACACCTCGATCGAGCGACTGCAGAGATTGATCGCCTCATTACCAAAGTCCAGGGCGCCATCAACCTCCTGGTGGAGTTCCGCACCACTCTCATTTCGGCAGCGGTTACCGGCAAGATCGATGTTCGGGAGGCGATTCTTCGATGAGCTTCGAGCCGCGCTTCACGGTATCCCACGCAATCGTCTCGGAAACGGTGTTCGCGGTGGCTCTGCCGCACCTGGGGAATTCCGGCGCATTCGGACCTACATCGTGAATTCGGGCACTGGAGCGGTCGTGTACACGTCACCTCCGGCGTATAACGTGCCGGTAATGATGCCTGAGTTAATCAATTGGTTGAACCAGGCAGGCCAAGTTCACCCGCTGCTGGCAAGCGGAATCGCCCAGTTCCAACTGGTCCATACCCACCCCCTCTTGGACGGCAACGGCCGGACCTTGTGCCTGCTCTCGACTCTGTGCGTATGCAAGGCCGGGTATGACTTCAACCGTCAGTTTCCCTTCAGTGAGTACGACCACCGAGACCGGGGCGCCTTCTATCGGGCGCTCCGGGGGTCCGTGAGCACGACATGGACCTCACGGGGTGGCTCGAGGGCTTCAATGCAGGGCGCGCCACGCACTCTGATGAGGTCGAGGTACGAGGGCAGGGTGAATCTGCCGGGACGTGCTGGTACGTCAGCACCCCTTGTTCGACCGGCAAGCAGCCGCGCGCGGCCACGTCATCGAGCACGGACGCCTCACGACCCAGGACTATGAGGGACTTTGCCCTGGGAAGAACCGGCGCACACTCCAGCGAGACCTGAAGTCTCTCTTGGAATAAGGACCGCTGGCCGACTCCGGAGTCGCACCCACAGATCCGACGCGGCACTACCGTCTGGCTGACGGCATCTCGAGACCCGGGGCACGGCTGTGACATGCTATGACATCGAGCTGTGAAATGCGGCGGCGATTGATTATGACACCTCGCCCGCGGCACCTGCGCAGAGGGGAGAAGCACGGATGACTCTCGAGATCTCCGAGCGTGCCTTTGAGGAAACGATCGAGTGCGCGTTGCTACGGCACGGACCCGACGCATGTCCGGAACATACGATGGCGGTTCAGGAATCGTCGCCGGCCGGGGATGCAGGGCCGACGGGCGGCTACTTCAAGCGGAAGCCGGAGGAGTACGATCGCAAGCTCTGCCTGATCCAAGGGGATGTCCTGGACTTCCTCCTCGCCACCCAGCCGAAAGAATGGCAGAAGCTCAAGCAGCACCACGGGGCGGAGGTCGAGACCAACTTCCTCGGGCGGCTTTCGCGCGAGATCGCCCGGCGAGGAGCGCTCGACGTGCTGCGCAACGGCGTCAAGGACTCGGGCTGTAAGTTCCGGCTCGGCTACTTCCGGCCGGCCAGCGGGCTCAACGAAGAGCTGCAGCGCCTGCACGCAGCAAACATCTTCTCTGTAATTCGCCAGCTTCGCTTCAGCGAGAAGAGCGATCAGAGCCTCGACCTGACCCTCTTCCTGAACGGCCTCCCGATCTTCACGGCCGAGCTCAAGAACCCGCTGACCGGGCAGGACGTAGAGGACGCGATCCGGCAGTACCGAAACGACCGCGATCCGCGGGAGCCTCTCTTCTCCCCAGGCCGCTGCCTCGCCCATTTTGCCGTGGACCCCGAACTAGTGTTCGTCACGACGCTGCTCGCCGGGCCCAAGACGCGGTTCCTGCCGTTTAATCGTGGCCGCTTCGGTGGGGCCGGCAATCCACCGGTCCCGCCTACCAAGGCAGGCTTCCCGACCGCTTACCTCTGGGAGCGGATCTGGGCTCGCGACAGCGTGCTGGACCTCGTTCGCCAGTTCATTCATGAGGTCGAGGAGGAGGACGACAGGGGCCGCAAGAACGGCAAGCGCTTCCTGATCTTCCCGCGCTACCAGCAGCTCGACTGCGTGCGCCAGCTTGTGGGCCACGCGGGACTCCACGGCGCAGGCCAGCGCTACCTGGTCCAGCACTCGGCCGGCAGCGGCAAGAGCTTCACCATCGCCTGGCTCGCCCACCGGCTCTCGGTGCTGCACGATAGCGAGGACCGGCGGGTCTTCGACTCGGTCATTGTCGTGACCGACCGGCGCGTGCTCGACCGCCAGCTTCAGGGCACCATCCGGCAGTTCGAGCAGACCCTCGGCGTGGTGGAGAACATCGAGCACACGTCGCGCCAGCTCCGCGAAGCCCTCGAAGCGGGACGGACCATCATCGTCACCACGCTGCAGAAGTTC
>JAJDZN010000258.1 GCA_022824585.1 Bryobacterales bacterium
ATCGTAGTATGGGGTCGGAGCATCGTAGTCCGCCCCGGGCTCCCAGAAGTCGTACGCGCAGACGTAGAGATCGAGGTCCCCGTCCAAGTCGTAGTCCGCTAGGGCGGCACCGGTGAACATCGCGGCTTGCTCGCCTGCTACGCCAAGCCCGGAATCTGCTTCGAAGTTGAAGCGGCCGTCTCCTTGGTTTCGGAAAAGCATCGGCGTCGCCCCGATCAGGATCAGGTCTTGGTCCCCGTCGTTGTCGAGGTCGGCGAACAGGCTCATGGACGTGTCGTCCAGCACGTCCAGCCCAGATCTACGGGTCGAATCGGAAAACGTTCCATCCCCGTTGTTGCGGTACAGCCGGTTGGGGAGCCCGCCCGGCTGGCTCACGTAAAGGTCCTCGAGACCGTCCCCGTCGAAGTCTCCCAAGGAGACGCCTTGGTGGCCGTAAATCGAGACGCCCAGCGCTGCGTCGAGCGAGTCTCTCCACGAGTCCACTCCCACGGCGAGCTGCTTTCGAAAAGACTCGATCTCCCCGAAAGTCGGGTCGGTGATTTCCGTGAAGCCCCTGCGCTCAGCCCGTGTCTCGAGAAAGTCACCCAATTCGACTTTATGAGCCTCCCAGCCACTGCTGGTGCGGCCCCAGGCCATCCGTGCCGTGCCGAGAACGGAGAGGAGGCTCCCGTCCGCTGCCGTTCCGCCGATTTCCACTCTCGCGGAGACTCGGGCGATGTCGGGTTGCGACGGGTCCCTCTGGGTAGAAACGATCTTGAACTCAACAAGTTCGAGGGCCTGGAACTTCTCCGTCAGCTCCCTCAGCGGCTCGTACGAACGCGGGTCGCGGACTAGCGAGCGGGCCGTCTCTTTGAGCTCCGAGTCGATCGCCGCGTAGTCTTGCTCTCCGATCCAGGCATCGGCGTTAGGGTCGACCCGGGCGAGGACGCGATCTACAGGACGGCCTTGCTCGTACGCGAGGTCCAGCTGAAAGTCCGTCCCTTGGGCCCAGGATGCAGGGACGGCAGCCAACAATCCCGCTACTGCAATCCGCCTCACCAAGCCTGCATTGTACTTGCCAGTCCCTAACGGAGGCGGGGCCGATCCGGCGCACATCCAAGTCCGTCGCAACGTCTTGTGCCAGCGTCGGGCGGGCACGACAGGGATGCAGGCTGACTCGATCAACCGACGCCGTTTCCTGAGCGGCGCTGCGGGCGGCCTGGCGCGCCTCGGGTCACCATCACTGGCTCCGGATGGTACGGCCGTTTTCGCTCCGGCGGGATGCTCAAGCAAAGTCAGCCAGCTGGCGAACTTCGGCCATGGTCTGAGGAAGGGTCACGCTCGGATGGTATTCCAGGCCCGCATACCCGTCGAACTTGCCGGCTTCCTGTAATTCGAATATGGCTCGGAACACGTTGCGGTAGTTGATCTCACCCGTGCCCGGCTGCATGCGGCCGGGGTGGTCCCCGAGCTGGAAGTGACCGATCCAGTCGATGTTGTTTCGAATCTGGAGAATCAAGTCACCGTCGGTAACCTGCACGTGGTAGATGTCGAACAGAAGCTTGACTCGGGACGAATCCACCCGGCGCAGCAGTTCGAAGCCTTCCCGCGCCCCGGCGAGGAAAAATTCCGGCCGTGTCACGAGCGTATTGATCGGCTCCAGGACGATTGTCATCCCGGCCTTATCCAGAATCGGCACGGCCTGCTTCAGGCCTGCTACGCAGCTGTCCATCTGTTCGGCACGCGAAACGCCTTCGCGCTCAAAGCCGGTCAGCACCACCAGCCTGCGGCAATCGAATTCGGCCGCAACCGTACAGGCGTGCGCGATCTCCTTTAAGAAACCCTCCCTTTCGGATGGGTCCGTCAGGCTGCATCCCGGCGCCCGCACGCCTTTGTTGGCGGTAATGCAGACGGCTTCCAAGCCGTGCTTGCGCATCGCATCCGCATAGGCGCCGCGTTCCTCCTCGTTGCGCCAGTCGAACATCTCGAATCCCTCGTACCCGAGGCTCTTGGCCATGGCGAGGCCCTCGTCAGCTGTGTATTCGACCTCGGGGTCTGGGCGCGGATCCTTCCCATCGATCGTGTCAACAGGAAGGCCGCGTCGGTTTCCGCGGAACATGTCGCACGTCACCGACAGCTTGAGGCCCTTCACGGGCGCCGAAGCCTGACGTTCGCAGGCCACGGCTAGGGGCAGCGCGGCCGCGGCCGACGCAAGAAATTCGCGTCGATGCATGATCGTTCCGATCCCGTGGGGGAGAATGCTCACCACGGCTGGCTAGGCGCCCATCATCGCGTCCCAGGTCACCTCGCCGCGAGCGTCCATCGCCATCCTGCCGAGAATCGCAGTCAGCGTGCTCTCGGCCCCTCTGACCCCCGTGTTCTCCGGCTCGCCGTCGGCAATGCGCTGCACGAACGCCTCCATCGCGTCGAGCGTGTTGCCGCGCTTGGACTTGACCACGTCGTCCGCGCCGCGGCCGCGATAGTGCCTCCAGTGCAGCTCCGAGGTCTCGATCATCCCGTTGGTCCCGAAGAACTGCTCGTGGACTTCGCGATAGTTGTTTGCCCCCAGCGTGGAGCCGGCGAGCGACGCCAGCACCCCGCCGTCGTATTCGTAGACGACGTTGTTGTTGTCCCGCATGTCGCCGGCCCGGTCCGCCGTCTTCGAGCCCCGGCCAACCGCGCTCGCCGGGTGCCCGCCTAGGAACCAGTTCAAGATATCGATGCAGTGAACGTTGTTCTCGACCACGAGGTCGCCTGCCAGATCCTTCCAGACATGCCAGCGGCGGATCTTTTCCGACTCGGTGGCCGGACGGACTCGGTAGGCCGAGACTCGCGGGCTCGGGCCGGCCTTGAGGAAGTGGGCGTGTGCCATCCGGATGTCTCCGATAACGCCGGCGTCGTGCGCCTCCTTCGCCAGCTTGTAGGTCTCGGCGTACCGGCGCTGGAAGCCCATGGTGATGTTGATTCTTCGGTCCGCCGAGTCTGAGGCCCGCATGATCCGCTTGCAGTCCTCCACCGTGACCGCAGCGGGTTTCTCGATGTAGATGTGCTTGCCCGCCTTGACGGCCGCTTCGAAGTGCTCCGCGTGCAGGAAGGGGGGCGTCGCAATGATCACCGCGTCGACGTCGGCGCCGAGCAGTTCGTGCAGGTCGCTGTATTCCGTCGGCGACTGCGTGCCGATGCGCTCCTTGGCCTTGCTGATCTGCGTCTCGAACAGGTCGCACATCGCGACCAGCTTGGCGTCTGTCGCTTCCAGCAGCGCTGAAGCTAGCGAACCGCCCCGTCCCCCGCATCCGATCAGGCCGACGGTCGGTGCCGAGTTCGCGGCTGTCCCCCGAACCGCGGTCAGGGGCAGCGCCATTGCGGCCGCCTGCAATACGCTTCGTCGCGACTTCGTATCTCGGTGTTGCATGGCTTGCATCTCCCCTGGCTCCGGGCTAGGACATCATGCCGGAGGCTCTCAGCAGCGTCTCGTGAACAAGCAGTTCGTGGTCGTAGGATTGTTTCAGCGGCGTGTTGCTCTTGAACGCTCTGGCGAACTCGACGAAGTCGGCGATATAGCGCGGCTGCGGACCAAGGTCGACCGTCTGCCAGCCCTGCTGGAAAGGTCCCCGCGCTTCGCGCATCGCGACCTTCATCCTGGAATGCCCTCCGAGGGGCTGGACCATGAAGCTGCCGTCCGTTCCTATGACCTCGAACGACCTGTGGTCGCCAGACCCGTACATGCGTGCCGTCGTCGAGACCAGCGCCAGGCCGCCAGCATATTCCAACACCGCCAGCGTGTTGTCCTTCAGGCTGTCGTCGACGCCGGTATCGTGGCGCAGCCACGTGTGAACCTTGTCGGGTCTGCCAGTGAATTCGAGCACCCGGTCGATCAGATGGCCCACGAGTTCGAACATGGCTCCGCCGGGGTACCGGGCCTCGAGATCCCGCTGCGGCTGGTCGCGATCGGAATTCATCGTGGCCCGCACCAAGTGAACGTGCCCCAGCCAGCCTTGCTTGGCGGCGTGCAAGGCGGCGTTGATGCCTTCCTGGCCGCGCAAGACCCAGCCCTTTTGCAGGAGCAAGTTCTTCGCTCGCGCCGCCTCGACCAGTTCCTTGAACGGTTCGTAGGTGTCGCCGGCGGGCTTTTCCAAATGGAGGTGCTTGCCCGCCTCTATGACTTTGTGCCCCCAAGGAATAGCCTGCCACGGCTTGCACTCCGCGACCACCAAGTCGATCGACCTGTCGCTGAGCAGCTCGCTCTCCGACACCCAGGTCTGTCCGCGATAGAGCGGATCTGCTGCCTGCCTCTTCTGGACCGTCGGATTGTGCTCGCAGATGCACACGACTTCGTAGTCGGGTGAGTCAATCATGGCTTGGAGCTTGCCGCGGACATGGCCGTGCTGCGTCCCCAGAATCGCCGCGCGGATCTTCTGGTCGGCCCCCCGGGCAGCCGGTGTGGCAGCGAGTGCGGCGCCGGACGCGATCATGAACTCCCTTCGATCAATAGGCATTCTTTCCACCTCCGTAATGGCAGTCGATCTCATCCCGGCCGGCTAGGCCGTGCGCGGCATCGTCAGCGGCTTGAGGCGCTCATAGCTCTTGCGAACCGCCTCCTCGACCGGCATCACGTCGCCGAAGGCCTGATGGACGGTGAGATAGCCTTCGTACCCGACTTCATGCATGGCGTCGAACACTGCGTCGACATCGACGCCGCCCTCCTCCCAGACCCCGATGTGGTCCACCGGCACCGGCCCCCGCTTCCATGTCGTGACTTCGGTGACCCCGTCGGGGGTCAGCCTGTGGTTCTGGATATAGAAGTTGAAGAGATACGGCTTCATCTTGCGGATCGCGTCGATGCCGTAGTCCTCGCCGGCAATGAACCAGTTGGCCGGCTCGTAGATGATCCCGAAGTTCGGCCTGCCCACCGATTCCAAGACCCGCAGAGAGCCGTCGACCGTTTCGAATAGGCTGGCGCAGTGCGATTGGTGAGCTAGGCGGATTCCGCGCTCGGCGGCCTCGTCAGCCGACTTCTGCGCGAATTCGATGTCCTCGTCCTTCTTCATGCAGACCCGGATGAGGTCGGAGCCGAGAGCGTCCGCGAGGTCAAGGTAGGGGGTGATGTTGCGCAGCAGCATCGGCCCCTCCTCGTTGTTGCTCGGGACCGCGAAATCGCCCGTGACCATCGACACCTTCAGCCCGGCCGCGTCGATCTTCTCGCGAGCTTCGGTAACCAACTCGGGCGGGCTGTGCGTGCCAAGCTGCGAAGCTCTCATGCAGAGCGCCTCGTAGCCGAACTCTCTCGCCATAGCGATCAATTCGTCGATCGTCATCTCCGAATTGCGCTTGTCCGAAAAGGACTCCGCGACTCGCACGGACAACGAGAGCTTCATGGGCGCGTCGGCAACCGATGGCTCGGAGACGGCCTCTTCGGACTCGGGCTGGGAGCAGCCGTAGACCGAGAGTCCGGCAGCGGCCGCAAGGAATGATCGCCTGGATCTGTGCATCATCGCTGGGACCCTCACGTTGCGTGGACAGTATCGCACTTGGAGCGCATGGTCGCGTTGGAAGTTGCGCGGTGGGCGAGCGGGGTCCGCTCTGCATCAGCAGCCAGCTATGCGGAGTTCTCGATCACGGGCCGGCCATCACGTGCGCATTCAGTATCGGAACGTCGATGCAGCCGCTGATTGGCCGCGGCGGCGCCTGTCAGCCTCCGCCACCTGGAGCCCGAAACTTTGCGGCGCTTCCACTCGCGCTGCGGGCCGCGATTGACTCGAAGGCGTCGAGTCTTCAGCAGTGCGCTACACCGGCCTGGATCAGAATTTCGTTGTTGGTCCCGCGTGCGACTCTGTCGCGGACTGCTTTACGCTGGATGTTTATGGCCGGCGACAAGGACTATCGCATTGAGATCGATTCGATGGGGGAGGTGCGCGTGCCGCGCGGCGCTCTCTATAAGGCACAGACCCAGCGCGCGATAGAGAATTTTCCCATCAGCGGGACACGCTTTTCGCGTACTTTCATCCGCTCTCTGGGCCTGGTCAAGTCCGCGGCCGCGGCGGTGAACTGCGACTTAGGCCTAATGTCTGCGGACATGGCGCAGGCCATCCAAGCAGCCGCGGCTGAGGTGGCGGATGGCGAGCACGATGACCAGTTTCCGATCGATATCTTCCAGACCGGCTCGGGCACCTCGACCAACATGAACGCCAACGAGGTCATCGCAACTCTGGCCAGCGCCAAGCTGGGCCAGCCGGTGCATCCGAACGATCACGTCAACATGGGGCAGTCGAGCAATGACGTGATTCCAACAGCCATCCACGTAGCGGCCTACTTGGAGACGTCGGAGGTGACGCTCCCGGGCATGGCTCAACTGCACTCGGCGCTCATGGCCAAGGCTGAGTCTCTGGACCACGTGGTCAAGATGGGCCGCACTCATCTGATGGATGCGCTGCCGATTCGGCTATCCCAGGAGCTGGGGGGTTGGGCCGAGCAGCTCGCACAGGGCCAGCAGAGGGTGCGCGCGGCGCTCTCGCGGATTTCGCCGCTCGCCCTCGGCGGCACGGCGGTTGGCACCGGAGTCAACGCCCACCCCGAATTCGGCCCGAGGGTGGCGAAGCGACTATCGGCCCTGACCGGCCTTCCGTTTATCTCCAGCCGCAACTACTTCGTCAGCCTCTCCAGTCAGGACGCAGCGGTCGAGTTGAGCGGACAGTTCAAGACGGCGGCGGTCTCGCTGCTCAAGATCGCCAATGACCTGCGCTGGATGAACAGCGGCCCGATCGCGGGCATCGCCGACATCGCCCTGCCGTCCCTGCAGCCGGGATCTAGCATCATGCCCGGCAAGGTGAACCCTGTGATACCGGAAGCCGTCGCGATGGTCTGCGCCCAGGTCATCGGCAACGATGCCACGATCACCGTGGCCGGCCAGTCCGGGAACTTCCAGCTCAACGTCATGTTGCCAGTGGTCGCGCACAACCTGCTCGAGAGCGCTCGGCTGCTGGGCAACGCTTCGGCCGTGCTGGCGGAGAAGGCTATCGAGGGCTTCGTTGCGAATGAAGACCGGTCTAGGGAACTGGCGGAGCGGAATCCGATCTTGGTGACTGCGCTCAACCCCGTGATCGGCTACGAGAAGGGGGCGGCGGTGGCCAAGCGGGCGTATGCCGAAGGTCGGCGCGTCAAGGAAGTGGCGGCAGAGGACACCGACCTTAGCGCCGAGGATCTCGACCGGCTGCTGGACCCGCGAGCCATGACAGAGGGTGGGATCGCCGAGTAGCGTCGGGCCGCGCGCGTACCGGATCAGACGGTGCGCAGCGAAAGGACCTCTTCCAGCAATTCTTCTGCGGCATCGACTTCCAGGTCGATGCGCAGAGCGTAAGTCGGAATCGGCAGCGCGGCCTCTCCAAGGTTCATGACGTCTTTGGATGTGGTGAGCATGGCTTCAGCTCTGGCGGCCTCGGCGAATCGCGCCAGTTCCTCCAGATCGCGGTGCGAATAACGGTGATGGTCTCTGTAGGCCCGTTCCAGCACTACGTCGCATCCCAGTTCCTGACCTTGCCGAAAGAACGCCGAAGCGTTCCCGATCGCGCAGAAGCACGCGACACGTTTTCCGGTCAGGCTGTCGGTCGGATGGACTCTCCCAGTTCCTGCTTCGACCAAGTCCTTGGCAACCGTGCGGGACCGGAAGATCTTGGCATCGGGGCTGGCCTCACGGACAGCTTCGTATAGGGCCGTGTGCTCGTGTCCGGCTCTACTGCGGGTTATCAACACGATGTCTGCGTCTCCGAGGCTTGACACAGGCTCCCGCAGGCGCCCCAAGGGCAGCGTGTAGCCGTTGCCGAACGGCCGTCGGCTGTCTAGCAGCACGATATTGAGCGACCGCTGCAGCTGCATGTGCTGGAATCCGTCGTCGAGTATCAGGTACTCGGGGTCCGCTCGATCCGCAATCATGCGGCCCGCTTCGTACCGATCAGCGCCCACCGCCAAGAATGTGCTCGGAGCGGTCTCAGCGAAGCGACGCGCCAACATTGCCGGCTCGTCGCCGCACAGGCGCGGATCGACAGCCTCGCCGGCGAGCACCAGTTGCGTCCGGTGGCTTTCTTCGCGGCCGTAGCCCCGCGTCAGCACTGCAGCCGGGAATCCCCGCTCGGCCAGCCTCTCTACCAGCCACGCCACCATGGGCGTCTTGCCCGTGCCGCCCACTGTCAAGTTGCCGACCGACACGGTCGGAAGCGCAAGCCGCCGGGCCGTCAGCAGCCCTCGGCCATAGGCCCAGCGCCGCACTCTTGCAACGGCAGCCCACGCGGCTGTCGGCAGCGCCAGCCCGAGACGGGCGGTCAGCGATGGCGTGTGAGTCGGCAGGGCGCCGTGGTACAGGCGGGTCGCCTCGTCAACCGCGAGGTCCGACGCGCCGCGATTCCGATGCAACAGATCCTTGCCGGCAGCGCCAACCCTCTGTCGCCGGGGGGGATCCGCTGCCAGACTCAGAATGGTCTTGCGCAGCTCTTCCGCGCCTCGCACTTGGACTAGGCCGCCAACCCGCAACAGGTCGGAAGCGATGTCTCGGAAGTTCTGCATGTGAGGCCCGACGACGACGGCTTTCTCATGGATGACCGCCTCTAGCACGTTGTGGCCGCCCCAGCCGTTCAGCGAGCCGCCGACGAAGACCAGATCTGCCCTCTCGTACAGGGCCGCCAGTTCCCCCAAGCTGTCCAGCACAAGCACTGCGGCCTCGTGCGAGATCGGAACTGCATCGAGACGAGAGCGTCGGAATACCGGTAGGTCCGCCGCTTGCAGCACTGCGGCGGCTTCGTCGAAGCGATGCGGGTGCCTCGGCGCGACGACGGCAAGCACGTCAGGCACGGCCTCGGCCAGCGCTCGAAGCGTCGGCACGAGCATCTCTTCCTCGCCCTCGCGGGTGCTGCCGGCGATAAACAGCAGGCTGCGACCGGACCGGCTGAGCGCTGCCTCAATGTCATCCGACAGCTCGGTCCGGCCCGCGGCGACGTCGATGTCGTACTTGAGGTTCCCGCCGACACGAGTGGTCGAAGGCGTAGCGCCGGCTGCGACGAACCGTTCCCGATCCGTCTCTGATTGCGCCAGTATGAGACGGGCGCAGCGCAGCACGGGTCCGAACAACAAGCGCGACCTGCGGTAGCTTGGTGCCGCTCGGTCGGAGATCCGACCGTTGACGATAACCGCCGGGATGCCCAGGCTGTTGGCCTGGAAGAAGTAGTTCGGCCACAACTCCGTCTCGCTCACCAAGAGCAAGCGCGGCTGGAGTCTGCGGAACACTCGCGACACGGACCACGGCAGGTCAAGCGGGGCGCGGAAGACGAACTCCACGAGTCCTGCGAGCTGGCCTTCGGCCAGCTTCCGGCCTGTTGCGGTGCCGGTGCTGACTACGATGGGAACGCTCGGCTGGGCGTCGCGCAGACGCCGCAGCAGCGGCAGGGACGACTGCACTTCGCCAACCGATACGGCGTGAAACCAAATTGGATCGGCGCCGGTCGTACTAGTCTGGGCGGGCAGGAAGCCGAGGGCTTCGCCGAGACTGCTCCAGCTGTGTCCCTTGGCCAGGCTGCGCACGATCCAGTAGGGAAACGCCAGCGGCGTTAGGAGCGTAATCAGCAGGTTGTACAGCAGGCGGATCAAGCGGCAGCAGACAGATGGGTATTATGGCAGCAAGCATGCGACGCACATTGACTGCGGCGGTGACTCTCGCGGGCATCGCGCTGGGCTCGGCGGTGGCCGCGGGCGAATTCCGCGCCAAGACGGCGGACAAGTACCCCGCCAAGCAAAAGCAGGGCGATCTCATCGTTGCCGTCAAGCCGTTCGTTTCGAACAAGGACCAGCAGAGCGCATTCGGCAAGGTGCGCCCGTACCAGCACGGGATCATGCCGATGCTGCTCGTGCTGTCCAATACGGGAAAAAACATCTACTCGTTGGAGAACATGCAGGTGCGCTTCATCGCCGCCGATCGGCAGAGTTTGGACCCCATCCGGGGCGAAGACCTCGCGAGCTTCAATCCAGATGGACACCAGCCAACGCGGAGGAACGTTCCGGGCGTGCCCGGACTCAGCAAGACGCGGGTCAAGAAGGGTCCGCTGAACCGGCCGCAGATCACCCAGAGCGAGTTCGTGACCCCCATAGTGACGCCCAAGAGCACGGCCAGCGGATTCGTGTACTTCTGGACCGGCACGGAAGCGTCTCTGGCGGGCGCGTCGGCCTATGTTTCCGGAATCTATGACATCACGAACGGGCGGGACCTTTTCTACTTCGAGATCCCGCTCGGAAAGGGCAGGTAGCAGCGCTTGAACGTGGGCTCCGTAGGAGTCGACGAGCCGGGCTCCCGAAGCCAGCTCGGATGTTGCCTGTCGGCTGAGTGCCCGCTGCAAACGGACCTGTCGGCTGTCGAGCGGAGCAGTTCAGCAAACTTGCGAGCCTGCGGCTGCCGCAATGCTTGTCGAGCACGACTGCCCCGGGGCGGCGGAGGCTAGTTCGACACCGCCTTGAGTCCGACACCCATGATCGCCACGATGCTGGCCCAGAGCAAGATGTCGTACGCACGGGACGGACGGAGAGCCCGCGGCAGGCGCCGGTAGCGGAATTGGTGGGCCGCGAAGACCACCTGCAGCAGAAGCGCGGCCAGAGCGATACCGCCCAGGCTCACCATGAACAGCGGGGCGCGAACGTACAGGAACAGAACCGTCCAGATCAGCGGGAGAGCCCAGGCCAGTGCGCCGACCCACCGCCGTCGCGACTCCGCGTTGGCGTAGTCGAGCAGGCCGCACTGTGCGAATGCATCAGCGAACATGCGGGTGCTGGAAGCGCATGCCACGAAGAGCGTGGAGTACAGGGCCGTCACCGCGCCGGCCAGGAATAGGCCCATCGCGCCAGGGCCGAGCGTCTCGGTATAGATGCCGGACAGGGCTTCGATGATTCCCGGTCCCTCCGGTACCGGACCGCGTCCGTGGAGTACCGCGGCTCCCAGCACGTAGAACGCTGCTGTCGTGGTGGTGTAGATCAATAGCGAGGCGATCGCGTCCACGTACATCACTCGAATCCAACCACGAGCGCGGGCAGCCCACTCGGAGGAGCCGTCATTGGTCCCGGCGTGTGCCGCGTAGCCCTTTTCGAGGCACCAATAGGGGTACGAGATGATCTCGTCTGCGCTCACCCCGGTGAGCCCGAAGGCGGCTACGGCTACTCCCACGGCCGCAGCCGGCAGTTCGAAAGTCAGGCCTTCCGCCAGCATCCCCGCGCTGATGCGGTAGGGAGTCCACTGCAGCAGCAGAGCGCAGACTACGGTCACTGTCGAGAACATCGCGGTCAACGCCATCGCGGTGCGCTCGACGAAGCCATAGCCGCCGCGCCACACGAGCGCAGAAGTGGTCAGCCCGCAGGCCCACGCCCAGACATTCGCGGGAGCCCAGGGGAAGGCCAGATGCAGTGCGAGCGCCACCGCGCCTACAATGCCGCCGTACTGGACAAGCTGGATCAGCTTGACACCAAGCCAGACGACCAAAGACCACGACACGCCGCGCAATTTCGGGCCCGGCAGGCGGTTGAAGGAGTGAAGCGTGGTCTCGCCGGAACCGATTGCGTGCTTGCCGAACTCCAGCTGCACGACCACCTTGACGGCGCAGCTGACGAAGATGACCCACAGCGCGACGAAGCCGGCCGACGCCCCCAGAGCGGTAGTCATGATGAGCTCGCCAGAGCCGACGATGTTGGCGGTGAGGATTAGCGACGGGCCGATGTTGCGCAGCGTGCCGAGCAGGCTATGCGGCGGTTCGCGAACAGGTGGAGAGTTCATGGTGGGCGGTGGCAATGCCTGTGCCTGGGACTTTGCCGGGAATCTTCGGTCTCTGGGAGCGGATCCCGTGAGATATTCGAATTCTCGATCCGTCCCGTCCGCTGATCCGGCTCACATCAGGTCATAGCGACTGCTGGCGAAACTTACCGATTGTATGGTGTGTGGGACAAAGAATCCCGTCGCCGAAGAACAAGGGGTGCGCGACATTTCCGTGAATCATGCGGGTTTCGCTGAGGCGGCTTTCCTTGTCTGAGTGTATTTGATACTCTCAGGCAAGGAGGCCCCATGCCCGACTCCCTGCCTGACCTCGAAGCACGACGCTCGCAAATCCTGC
>JAJDZN010000087.1 GCA_022824585.1 Bryobacterales bacterium
CGCCTGCAAACGATGGTGCTCGGGATGCAAACCCTGCGGGGGCCTTGACCGCCTCTGCGTGGGGATGCGGAATGCCGGTTCACTCTACCCTTGGCACCTGCGTCAACTGTGACGGATCGCTAGCCCACCAATCCTCAGCGGCCGGCCAAAGTGATACAATGTAGATTTTAATCCCCACGTGTTGAAAACGCAATGGCTCTGAATATTCGTAACGCCGAGACGGAGCAACTCGCTGAGGCTCTGGCGAGGCTGACGGGCGAGACAAAGACGCGCGCGGTCACGGTAGCGTTGCGAGACCGGCTGAACAGGCTCCAGCGGGACCGGGCCGGCCGCAGCCTCGCGCAGGAACTGGAAGAAATCGCAGACCATTGCTCATCTCTGCCAGTCCTGGATTCCCGCGATGCAGACGAAATCCTCGGATACGACGAGAGTGGCCTGCCGTCCTGATGGTGATCGACACTTCGGCATTGGTTGCCATTCTCCGAAACGAGCCGGAGTGCAGGGAATTTGTTCTTGCAATCGAGCAAGCGGAACACCACATCCTGTCCGCAGTCTCGTTCGTCGAGACCTCGATCGTCATCAGCTCCCGCTACGGGCCTGAAGGGCTTCGCGACCTCGACCTCTTTCTCGGCAAGGCCCGCATCGAGATCGTTTCGGTGGACGAGGAGCAGGCTCAGATTGCCCGTCGAGCTTTTATGCAATACGGCAAGGGGCGCCATCCGGCACGGTTGAACCTCGGCGACTGCTTTTCCTACGCCCTGGCGAAAGTGCTGGACGAACCCTTGCTGTGCAAAGGCGGCGACTTCGTTCGCACGGATATCGCCGCCGATCTCCGCTCGACCAGCTGACGAACGCGGTCGAGACTGAACTGTCGAAAAAACAGGCGCACGCGACCGGCGACCATACCGGTTGCCGACGTTCCGCCGGCATCGTGCGGAGCCTGTTTCGGAGCAAGATTTTCGAACGGCTCGGGGTTATCCTAGGTCAGCGCCGGAGGTCCACATGATGTTTCGCTCAGTTCTCTGCGGCATTGCGCTCGCAGTTGTGGCTCCGCTCGCGCTGTGGTCGCAGGCGGAGATTGCGCTCCAGCCGCTTGCACAGCACACTCGTCGGCTCGAGCAAGCGTTGCTCTATCTGGGCCAGCCGCTTCAGCCCAACGCCGCTAAGGCGATCAGCGTTGCGGTCGGACTGCCGGACGAGTCCGCGGCGGTCCGGGAAATCCAGCGCGTCTTGGACGAGCTGGTCCTGGTCCATGTCGAGATCAACCCGGAGAGCCGGGTCAAGGTGAGGCAAGGTGACGCAATGGCGACGTTGGTGGAGCAGGGAACTAGGCTCTTTCTCGTCAAGGTGCACAACCAGGCGGGCGTAACTGCGCCGCTGCGCGTGGTCAGCCCCAACAGCGGACCGACCTCGCTGCGCTCGCGCGGAGAGCACGAGCCGGCTATGGAACTCGGCCAGCAGCAGGTGCGCGACCGCTGGGCCGAGATCTCGATCTACTCCGACCCACCGATGGCGCCACGGCTGACAGGACTGCCGATCGAGTACGAGATCTTGCAGGTCTACAGCCGCGACCGCGGGCAGCGGTCGGCCAAGATTGCGATGGATGTAGGGCAGGGCAGCCAAGACATCGGCTTTCGCAACGACATCCTGATCGCATTCGACATCGCTCCGAGCCGCTCGATCCCCCTGCGCGTGCGCAGCGAGTCCGGCGAGTCCGGCGTGGCATCGTTCCTCTTCAAGGACAGGCAGGGCAGGGTTTACCCCAATCCCTCGAAACGCCTAGAGCCGGACTTCCCGTTCCAGCAGCATGTCTATCGCTTCGATGGCGAAGACATCCGCCTGCCGGAAGGGTACTACACCGTCGAGTACGGCGGTGGGCCCGAATTCCGCACCCGCACCAAGGAGTTTCCGGTCTCTGGCGACAGTCCGGCGGCGATCTCGGTCCAGCTCGAGCGCTGGATCGACCCTTCGAAGTATGGCTGGTGGTCGGGTGACCATCATGTCCACGCCTCGGGTTGCGCCCACTACAAGAACCCGACCGAAGGCGTCGGGCCGATGGCCATGCTGCGCCAGATTCTCGGCGAGAACCTGAACATCGGCGCGGTGCTGACCTGGGGGCCCTCCTGGTACTTCCAGAAGCAGTTCTTCTCGAGCACGGACCATCCCCTATCACGCGACGAGCGCGTCATGCACTACGACGTCGAGGTCTCGGGGTTTCCGTCCAGCCATGCCGGGCACTTGGTGCTGCTCGGCCTGAGCGAAGACGACTATCCCGGCACAACGCGGATCGACGAATGGCCTTCTTGGGACCTGCCGGTCTTGCAGTGGGCCAAGGCGCAGGGCGCCGTGACCGGTTTCTCGCATTCCGGCTGGGGGCTCCAGATCGGCGCCGAGGAGCTTCCCTCGCTCGAGATGCCCGGGTTTGACGGCATCGGCGCGAACGAGTACATCGTCGACGTGACGCACCCGAACACGATCGACTTTCTCTCCGCGGTGGACACCCCCTACTACTGGGAAATGAACATCTGGTACCACGCTCTCAACGTTGGCTTCCGGACGCGCATCTCCGGAGAGACCGACTTTCCCTGCATCTATCAGGAGCGGGTTGGCCTCGGACGCAGCTACGTGAAGCTGGACGAGCTCTCGTACGCAGGATGGGTCGAAGGCATTCGCCGCGGCGCGGCCTACGTCAGCGATGGCAAGAGCCACTTGATGGACTTCGAGGTGGGCGGGGTGAGCCTAGGGTCGGGCGAGCCGGACCTTGCCGTCGGAGCGAACGAAGCGGTTACCGTGCGGCTCAAGGCCGCGGCGATGCTGGGCCGGCATCCGGATCCTCGCTTTGACGGGCTCGCGGCCGACGAGAAGCCGTACTGGGATGTCGAACGAGCGCGTGTGGCCGGAAGCCGCAATGTCGCTGTGGAACTCGTCGTGAACGGCCGGGTGGCCGAGCGTGCCGAGATATTCGCCGACGGTACGATCCACGACCTAGAGTTCTCGCTCGAGCTTCCGCGCAGCGCATGGGTCGCGGCGCGAATCCCGATGTCGTCGCACACCAACCCAATCTTCGTCTCGGTCGATGGCGAGCCGATCCGAGCTTCGCGGCGCAGCGCCGAGTGGTGCCTCGCAGCGGTCGATCAGTGCTGGTCTCAGAAAGCGCCGCTCACACGCGCCAGCGAACGGGAAGAGGCGCGGGCCGCATACGATCACGCGCGGCGCACCTACCGGCGCTTGATCGCGGAGTCGCCCGTTCCGTGAGGTCTCCCTCCGGTTCGCGGCAATCGGCAGACCTCGTACTGGCCTGCGAGCAGTCGCTAGAATTCTTAGTATTGTTTAGGTTAAATAAGTGCCGCTGTCCCCGCGGCATAAACGACTGTCGGAGTTTCGTAGGCAGGCGTGCTAAGCGCTCGTGTGCGAGCCCGCGTCTAACTCCTATCCCCTGCTAGTGAGCATAGAGCCGTCCTCTCGGATGTCAG
>JAJDZN010000234.1 GCA_022824585.1 Bryobacterales bacterium
CGTCTCCTCCGCCCGGTGTCCCGCCAGGGCCGCCCGGCTCGCGCGTCTGAGCGCGAAGCCCTCGATGCGCGCCAGCTCCTCGCCCGTCTCCGTGTAGAGCCACAGATCGGCCCTGCGCGCGCCCCCTTCCTCGCCGCGGTCCAGCGCCCGGCAGAAGACGCGCTCCGGCAGCGCCTCGCGCAGCACGAAGCGGTCCCAGCCGGCCGGCAGCCATGTGCCCCCTGCTTCGGCCACTTCGGCGATGCCGCCCAGCACTTGGACACAGGCGTCGAGCAGGGCCGGATGCGCGAGCAGGCCGCGCCGGTCCGTTCCCGCCGGCAGCAGCGCCTCGCCCAGCGCTTCGCCGGGCCCCGACCAGAGCCGGGCCAGGCCGCGGAAGGCCGGCCCGTACTCGAACTCGCCGAGGCCCGGCTCGGCCTCCCCCTCCAGCTGCGCTAGGCCGCGCTGCAGCGCGCCGAGATCCGCCGGCTCGGAGGCGGCTCCCGCAAGCGCTGCCCAGCGGCCCTCGGCATGGGTCTCCCACTGCCCCCCGGCAGCCCTGCCGACGACCTTCCAAGCGCGGTCCTTGCCGAGCACCACCTGAACGAGCCGGCCGTGGTTGTTCGCCAGCACGAGCGGGCGCTTGATCGCGGTCTTCTCGAGCACGACGGGAAGTTCGTGGTGCGTTTCCCGGAGCGCTTCACCCACCTGCGCCGCGTAGAGCGCGCCCGGCGCGACCACTTCGCCAAACACCCGGTGGTCTGCCAGCCATGCCGGATCCCGGTCGTGCAGCTGCCGCTCGAAGGAGTGCTCGCCGTCCGGGGAATCCCGCTGCACGCCGAGGAGCGCGTGGCCCGCCTCCGTCCCCTGATGCTGGGAAGGAGGGACCCAGTAGCGCTCCCCTTGAAAGGGATAGGTGGGCAGCGAGACCCGGCGGCGAACTTCACCGGCGAAGAGCTCTTCAAAGGCAATGTCGAGACCCGCCTCGTACGCACATGCCAGTGCACCGACAAAGTCTCCGTTTCCGCTTCCGTTGCGCCGCTGGCTCGAGATCGCAGTCGGCTTCTCGCTGTGCGGCCAAGCGAGCGCCGCCATCGGTCCCAGCGCTCCGTGCGGCCCTATCTCAAGCAAGAGACCCGCCTCCAAGGCCGCCAAGGTTCGTATCGCTGTGGCGAACTGGACCGGTTCGCGCGCGTGGCGCCGCCAATACGCTCCGTCGGGCGCGCCCTCTAGCACCCGCCCTGTCAGATTGCTAATCAGGCGCACCGAAGGTTCCGAGGCCTCGGGCGCGGCCGCTGCCAATTCCGCCAGCGCTGGGTCCATCAGCGCGCTGTGGAAGGCGTGGCTGGTCCGCAGGATGTCCACCCGGATGCCGGCTTGGGATAGGTTCTCGCCTAGAGCGGCGACCGCATCCCTAGGGCCGCTCACCACTTGGTGCGCACCGTTGTCGGCAGCCAGCGAGACACCCTCCGGGAGCGCGTCGCGCACGTGGTCCGCGGAAGCGAACACCGCCGCCATCGCCCCGTCCTCGCCAAGCGAACCCATCAGTGCGCCGCGATGCGTGGCGAACCGCATCCCGGTTTCGAGGTCGAACGCACCTGCGGCGGCCGCCGCCGCGATCTCTCCCACGCTGTGTCCGAATACGACATCGGGCCGGACGCCAACACTGGCCCACAGCGCGGTGAGCCCGCTCTCCAGTGCATAGAGCGCAGGCTGCGTCCATTCGGTGCGGTCCAGCCTTGCGGAGTCCTCAAAGATCACCTCGAGCAACGATGCGCCGCGCTCCGCGCGGAACACTTCTTCGCACCGGTCCATGGCCGCCCGAAACACCGGCTCGGTCTCGTAGAGCTCGCGGCCCATACCTGCCCACTGGCTCCCCTGTCCGGTATAGAGAAAGGCGACTGGACCTCGCCGTGCGGCAGCGACCGCGCCCTCCGCTTCCGCAATCCTTCGAAGTCCCGATCTGAGGGAGGCGGCATCACGAAACGCCACCGCCGCACGGCATTCGAGGTGGCTGCGCCCGGTCCCGGCCGTCCACGCCGCATCGGCTAGCCAAGACGCCACCTGTCCGCTTCCGGGCATGTGGCGCAAGTGCCTCCGGGCGAGCTCGCGTAAGGCCCCGTCGGTGACACCAGAAAGCGGAAGCACCCGAAACGCTCGTGCAGAGTCGTCCTGCTCGCCCTTTGGCGCGCTTGGAGACTCCAGGACAATGTGTGCGTTAGTCCCTGAATACCCGAACGAGCTGACCGCCGCCCGCCGCGGGCGTCCCGCTTCCGTCCATGGTGTCGCCTCGCGGACCACCGCAAGCGGGAGATTCTTCCAGTCCAGCCGCGGGTTGGGCTCGTCGAAGTGCAGGTTGCGCGGGAGCAGGCCCTCGCGCATCGAGAGCAAAACCTTGATCACCCCAGCGACCCCCGCGGCAGCCTCGAGATGACCAATGTTCGTCTTCACCGAACCCACCAGCAGCGGACGATCCGACTCTCGAGCCTCCCCGTACGCCGAAGCCGCGGCCTCGAGTTCGATCGGATCCCCGAGTGGCGTTCCCGACCCGTGCGCCTCGAGATAGTCCACCGAAGCGGGTTCTACGCCCGCCCGCTCCAGCGCTTCCCGGATCACGCGCTCCTGGGCGTGCCCGTTCGGTGCCGTCAGCCCCGCGCTGGCTCCGTCCTGGTTCACCGCGCTGCCCAGAATCAGGCCCAGCACCTGCCGACCCGCGGCCCTCGCGTCGGACAGCCGCTCGAGCGCCAGAAGCCCGCACCCCTCACCCCTCACGTACCCGTCCGCTGCTGCGTCGAAGGTCTTGCACCGGCCGTCCGGCGCCAGTATCCCCGCCGCCGCGAACGCGTCCGTCAGTTGCGATGTCAGGATCGTGTTCACGCCTCCCGCCAGAGCTAGGTCGACCTCACCCCGCTCCAGGCTGGCAATCGCTTGGTGGATCGCCACCAGAGATCCCGAACACGCCGTGTCCATTGCGATCGCCGGGCCCTCCAAGCCAAGCGTGTACGCCACCCGCCCGATGGCCGCTGCAAAGCTCGAGCCCGTAGAGCGATAGAGGCCCGGCGCGGTCTCCGCCGCTAGGCTCTGGTAGTCGTTCGTGAACATCGCGGCGTACACGCCGGTCCGGCTTCCTTTGAGGCGTCCGGGCGCAATTCCCGCATGCTCGAGCGCCTCCCAGGCCACTTCTAGGAGGAGCCGCTGCTGGGGGTCCATCAGTTCCGCCTCCCGCGGCGCGATTCGGAAGAACTCGGCGTCGAAGCGGTCGAGCTCTTGCAGGTATGCCCCCCAAGCGTCCGCTTGCCGACCGCCGCCTGCCCCCGGTAGCGCTCCGCCGGGGCGGCCGCGCGTCACTAGGTCGCGACCCTCCGCCAAGCTCCGCCAAAACTCGTCCGCTCCGCCGCCGCCGGGCAAGCGACAGCCGATTCCCACGACCGCGATTGGATCCCGTCTCTCGACCCGTCTCTGAGAGCTTCTTCGGGCCCGAACCGGCTCCTTCGGCCGGGCCGGGATGCTCAACCGATCCGCCACGTGGGCTGCCAGCTGCGCCGCATTCGGCTGCGCGAACATCTCCGCCTGGGACACCGCGTAGCGACCGCCGAGTGCTCGGTTCAGGCGGTTCCGAAGCTCCACAATCTGGAGCGATTCAAGGCCCAGCTCGAAGAAGCTCGCTTTCGCCGCAGGAGGAGCATCCAATCGCGCAAGGCCCTGTGCTTCCCGGACAAGCAGCGCTTGGAGGCTGCGTCTCCGCAACGACGGCGATGCGTCCGCACCCAAGAGCCCGGAGTCGACGCGTTCCGCATCCTCAGTGCCGTCTTCCGGCCCGTCGATCTGGTACCGTCCTCCCTCGAACGGATATCCTGGCGCGGAGACCTGCCGGGGGCGATCCCTGCCGAAGCGGTCCGCCAGAGATACGGGAGCCCCCGCCTCCCAGGCCCGCGCAATCGCCGGGCATGCCCCCTCGTCCGCCCCGGACGCTCCGGAGAGCGTCGGGATCACGAGCGGGGCCGGCGCATCCATAGGCCACGCCGCGTTCGCTGAACACGAAGTCTGGCCCGGCGGTCCCAACTCCAGAAGAATGCGGATGCCTAGGTCCGAGAGCGTCCTGACCGCCGTGGCGAAGTGCATTGGGCGGGTCTGGAGACGCCAATACTGTCCGTCCAGATCCTCCGGCCCCTGTACCACCCTGCCGGTCCCGCTGCTCACTAAGGGCACTGAGCCGGGCCCTGGATCCAGCGCGCCGCCTGCCTGTTCGATGGCGTCTAGAATCGGATCCGTCAGGTCATGGTGCGCTGCCTCACTCATCGGCAGCGGTGCCGTCCGTGCCCCTTCCGCTTCAAGCCGCCCCAGCACCTGGGCCAAGACTTCCCGCGAACCGCGCAGCACTAGGTGCTGACCGTTGTCGGAGGCGACCGAAAGCCCCCCGCCGTCCGCCCCGCTTCCAAGCTCCGGGATCCGATCGGCTGCCTCCTCAGCGGTCAGGAAGACCGCACCAATCCCCCCCCCCCGCCTCCGCGACGCCATCAGCCGGCCCCGCTCAATCGCGAACCGCATCCCCTGCTCGAGGTCGAGCATCCCCGCTGCGTGCGCGGCCGCCACCTCGCCAACACCGTGGCCGAGCACCGCCGACGGACGGATCCCTGCTTCGCGCCAGAGCGCCGCCAGCGCAGAACCCAGCGCATAGAGCGCCGGTTGCGCCCAGTCCGCCGCTTTCAGGTTCCCCGCCGCTTCACCCTCCCCGAAGATCAAGGGCAGCAGGCGCACCCCACACTCCTCCTTGAAGAGTGCGTCGCAGCGGTCCAGCACCTCCCGAACCGCCGGCTCGCCCTGGTAGAGCATCCTGCCCATTCCGACCCACGGGTCGCCCTGCCCGGGGAACACGAATGCCAGCTTCGGCGAGGGTTCCGAGCGCAGGGCGCGCTCGCCTGCCTCCACCTCCGCGAGGGCCGAACTAAGCTCCGCCGCGTCGCGAAATACCAGCCCGGACCGAACCTCGAAGTGGGTCCGTCCCACCGTCGCCGTCCATGCCAGGCCGTCGAGCCGCTCTGCCCCCTCATCCGACAGCCACGACCGGTATCGGCCCGCCAGCCGACCGAGTGCCTCAGGCGTCTTGGCAGAGAGCGGCAAGATCCGTGCGCGACCCTGCTGCTCCGCCGCATCCTTCCGCTGCGGATACCCCTCCACCAACACATGCGCATTCGTCCCGGAAAGACCGAACGAGCTCACCGCCCCGCGCATCCGGCGCCCCCGCCGCCGGGGCCAGCGCGTGGGCTCTGTGACGACCCGGACCGGCAATTCGCCCCACTCGATGCGTGGATTTGGCTCGTCGAAGTGGAGTTGGCGCGCGATCACGCCTTCCTCCAGCGCGAGCACTAGCTTGATCAGCCCCGCGATCCCCGCCGCCTCCTCCAAGTGGCCCACATTCGTCTTCACCGAACCCAGCAGCAGCGGACGCTTCGGTGACCGCCCACGCCCATACACCCCGAGCGCCGCCTCGACCTCGACGGGATCCCCGAGCGGCGTCCCGGATCCGTGACCCTCTAGATAGTCCACGTCAGACGGAGCCCAGCCCGCACGCTCCAGCGCCTCCTCGATTAATCGCGTCTGCGCCCGACCGCGCGGCGCAGTCAGACCTGCGCTTGCACCGTCTTGGTTCACCGCCGACCCGCGGATCACCCCCAAGATCCGGCGTCCCGCCGCCTCTGCCCGAGCGAGCGGCTCGAGCACCACGATTCCGCAGCCCTCGCCCCGCACGTACCCCTGCGCGGACGCTGCGAAAGAGCGGCACCGGCCGTCCCCCGCGAGCATGCCGCCGTTTGCGAAGACCTCCGTGCGCGTCGGGGAAAGGATCAGATTCACCCCGCCTGCGAGCGCCAGGTCCGCTTCGCCCCGCTCGAGGGCGAGTATCGCCTGATGTACTGCCACGAGCGACGACGAACTCGCCGTATCGACCGCCAGGGCCGGGCCTTCGAGCCCCAAGGCGTAAGCGATGCGGCCGATCGCGGCATTCAGGCTGTTGCCGAGTGCCGCGTAAATGGTCGCCGCCTCGTCTGCGGGAAACCGCTCGCGGTAGCCGCTGTCGCCAACCCCGGCGAACACGCCCGTCCTACTGCCGGCTAGGTCACCGGGCGAAATAGCGGCATTTTCGAGTGCGTGCCAGCTCACCTCGAGAAGGAGCCGGTGCTGCGGATCCATGAGGCGCGCCTCGTTGTCCGAAATCCCGAAGAACGCCGCGTCAAATCGGTACGGATCCTCGACGAACGCCCCGAATCGGCGCGGATCCGGCAGGGGCCGAACGTCCCGGAAAAGGTCCCCGATGCGGCCTCGGCCCGAACCCGGCTCCCCCTCGGCGACAGCGTCGCCGCCAGATTGCAGGAGCTCCCGGAAGCCCTCCAACCCCTCGCCTCCGGGGAACCGGCACGCTACCCCCACGATCGCGACCGGCGCACCGGGCGAGCGGACGTTATCAGGCACCATGACTGAGATAGTTTAATCGTTGAAGCCGAGCAGCGCTGACCGAGCGCTTGAGAGGGTCTGACCCGTCAGGGTCAGGACTCGGAATGGCGGGAAGAAGTGGCGCAAGGGAGACCGCGGTGCTGCAGAGACGGTAGCTGAGACGCGATCAAGGGTTCTCGGCTGCGGAGTGTCCACTCACACGTGTAGGGGCGATCGCGCGGGGAAGCGCGCGAATGCAGACACATCCGGGTCCGTCATTTCCCGCTTGAAGCCTTGGAATCCCCACGAATGTCTGTCAATGGACACTTAGCGCAAACCAGCGGCTTTGGGCTGATGCCGCTGGCCCCGCCGTCGGCCCGGCGATGACCGGAAGTCCCAGACTGTGCCTCGGTGCCTCTCAGATGGCACCGCACTCCTCGACGAACTCCACAAATCGGGCCGCGCATTCCTCCGGCCTCTCAAGAAAGAGCATGTGCGTGGCGTCAGGGACGAAATCGTAGGAACAGGCCATGATTTCATCCAAGCGGAAGCTGGGCAAGAAGGCGTAGGGGAGCGTGGGGTCCGCCCCAAGGACCTTCACCGGACAGCGCATCTCCTCGAAGTTAACGAGAACGGTGAAGGCGGCGAGGTACTCCACGATGCGCGCCTCGTACGTGCGGGGGCACCGAAGCACAAAACCGCGGGCGTCCGGATCCCAACGCAGGGTGGCACGGGCAGCAAGCTGGCAGGCGCCGTCTACGGTTTGCTTGTAGAACGGCGACCAGCGGAACAACTCGGCGCACTGCTTGAGGCTCTCGAAGCGAACCTCACGCCGACGGGTCCTGCGGGCGATCAACTCGGAGGCGGCGTGGAATTGCTCGAACGTGATTCCGGGTCTGCAGATTGGCGGATCGAGCAGAAAAAGGCCTGCGTACTGCTCGCCCCGGGACGCCGAGAGGCAGGCCGCCAACGCCGAAAGGGAGTGATACAGTCCCATCATCGGCTTAGCTCCGAACCGCCGCTGCACCTCGCGAGGTATGACCTCGAAGTCTTCGATGAATCGCGGCACATTGTGCTGCGCAATGTCTCCTACGGGGTTCCAGCCGTGGTTTCGGAGGTCAAATACGATCACCTCGAACGTGTCGAGAAAGCGGCTCCATATGGGGTAATACATGTCGACCGCAAACCCGTTTCCGTGGCTCATCAGCAGCCGCGGCCCCTCGCGGTTCCCATGGCGCCTGAGCAGGACGACATTCCGGTCCGGGAGCCGCACCTCCTCAACTTGGGCCGGCTTGGGCACCTCAAAGGGTGTATGGGGCGTTTCCGTCTTCAACTGATTCACGCTAAGTCACGGCCGGAGGGCGAGGAGTCCTCCAGCCCGCCCAGCCTCGAACAGCCTGTGGCAGGAGTCCTGAATGAGCTGATCGGTTCGAATCCACAGCATCTCGATCCCAGAATGAATGTCCAGCGGCTTGTAAGCGACCGATTTGGGATGCATCAACACCCCTGAAATGGCGCTTGACAGCTTCGACAAGCGAAGTTCTCTAGACCATCGAAACTTGCCACAGGCTACCAACGTCGGCCATCGCGTTGCGCCGCTCGCTCAGGTCCCGGCAACCACCCGGCCAACGCCGAGATTGACTAAACGGTACGACGCTGACAACCGCCCGCCAGCATGGGCATGGCGGGACCGTCTCGCTAGGGCTAGTCCAGCAGGGCCATGAACCCGCCCGTGCCCTTGGCGTTCATGATGCTCTCGGGCGTGAGTTCCTTGCCAAACTCCGCGTTGACGCTGTTCAGGAACGCTTGTGCCTGCAGCGACGAATACCCGAGTAGGTCCTGCACTTCCTCCCAATCCACCTCGGAATCGGGATTCTCTAGGTCGAGGAGCTCTTGGACCCTCTCCCAGTCCACGTCTTGATCGGGCTTCTTGTTGTCGAGCAGGAGCTCGAGCAGGCGGTTCTTGGTAGTCATGGTCGGTGATCTCCTTGAAGTTGAACTGAACCGATTTACGAACCCAAGCAACGAGCGGGCGTTCCAGCACACTCGGGGGTCGTTCTCTTTACGTGAGTATACACACCTGTAGCGGTGAGCACGGGCTGTGTTGCACCATGCTCGATTCCGACCGGACTGCACTCGGAGACGGACGCACGGGGCGTACCATCCTTCGCATGCTGAGGGTGCGCTTGGATCCTTGGTGGGATTCGCGGCGGACCACTTCCGCGCGAGCTTGCCGGTAGAGGCTCGGGCCGTTCGAAGTCACAGGCCCGCGGCGGGGGACCAACGGGATATCAGCATGTCGCCTTCGTTCTCGGCAACGACCGGCCAGGCCCCTCTGTAGCAGGCCAGTTACGACCCGGAAAGCACCCGCCTGTACGCCTCCCTCGGGGCCGCGTCCGGCCCAAGCAGGTCGACATGAGCCAATTCGTCCGGTGCGGGGCACCGCTGTACACTGTGGATGTAGTGGAGGACAGGCTGCCGACGCGCAACTGGGGTTTTGCAACTTGCTGCTAGGCTGTCGGGGCGAGGCCTGTCCAGACGAAGGTCCAACAGTGAACCTGACTGCACAGTTCGCTGGGGAAGAGCGCATTCGGCGGGGGCGGGCCTTCCGGGCGGAAGGCGAGACGGGCTCGCGCCCGGGCACAGTCAATGCCACCGCCGAGGTTCAGGACTCCTGCGGTCAGGGGGGACTTCCGTCTTTCGCCTCTGGCGGTGGACCTGTTCTGGCAATCCGAAATCTAGGGAATCCGGGTGCGAGACGTGGTCCGCACTCCTCGCACCTCGCTCCGCGAGGGCAGCTTGGTCCACGCCTTGCGCAACCGAGGTCGGCTCCAGTTGCGCGATCTGGCACTGCCGCGAGCCCAGCGGGACTCTATTCTGATCCGAGAAGGACTCGACAAAGGCTGCCTGATCTGCCTCTCGCGGCTCGGCGTGGCAGTGAACGAAATGTCGGTGCGAACTGCTGACGGCGACGGCTCGACCAGGGCTGAAGCCGGGAATGGAGACGACGCATGAAGGCGATGATCGGCTGGTTCGCACGCAACTCGGTGGCGGCGAACCTGCTGCTGGCGGTGATTCTCGCCAGCGGGGCCATCACCCTCCCCGATCTCAAGGAGGAAGTGTTCCCCGAGATTTCGCTCGACATCATCACGATCACGGCCGAGTATCGCGGGGCATCGCCGGAGGACGTGGAGGAGGCGATCTGCCTGCGCGTGGAGGACGCCGTGCAGGGCGTCGACGGGATCAAGCAGATGACTGCAACCGCCAGCGAAGGGCGCGGTTCTGTCCGGCTCAGATTGCTCGCTGGCTACGACGTGCAGCAAGTCCTCGAAGACGTGAAGATGAGCGTGGACGCGATCGAGACCTTCCCCGAGGATGTCGAGCCGCCGACCATCCAGCAGCTCACATCCCGTTCCCAAGTCATCAACGTGGTCCTTTCGGGCCAAACGGACCTGCGTACGCTCAAGCGGCTAGGCGAGCGGGTACGGGATGACTTGACGGCCCTGCCGGAGATTTCGCAAGTCGAACTGCTCAACATCCCGCCCTACGAAATCTCGATCGAGGTTTCCGAGGAAGCGCTGCGCCGGTGGGGGCTGACATTCGACAGAGTCGCCAGGGCCGTCCGCGAATTCTCGGTCGACCTGCCGGGCGGTTCCGTCAAGACGAGAACGGGGGAAATCCTGTTCCGCACCAAGGGCCAAGCCTACTCCGGCGAGGAATACGAGAACCTGCTGCTGCTGACAAGTTCGGGCGGGAAGAGAATCCTCCTCAAGGATGTCGCGACCGTGATCGACGGCTTCGAAGACGTCACGGTCGGCGCCACGTTCGACGGCGAGCCCGCGGTGACGATCAAGGTGTTCCGCGTTGGGGAGCAAAGCGCCGTCGAGATCGCCGAAGCAGTGTATGACTATGTCGATCGGTTCTCGGAAACGGCACCGCCAGGGATCAACATTGCCACGTGGCTCGACTCGGCCAGAATCCTCAAGAGCCGGATCGACCTGCTCGCGACCAACGCGCTAACCGGCTTGGTGCTGGTGTTCGTCGTGCTGGCGCTCTTCCTGCGCCTGCGGCTGGCGTTCTGGGTCACGCTCGGCATTCCGGTGTCCTTTCTCGGCTCTATCGCGATGATGCCAGTGTTCGGCGTCTCCATCAACATGATGTCGCTGTTCTCGTTCATCCTCGTGCTCGGCATCGTGGTCGACGACGCGATCGTCGTGGGCGAGAACATCTACAGCACGCAGACGCGAACCGGAAAGGGAACCAAGGCCGCGATACAGGGAACCTACGAAGTCATGGTGCCCGTTACCTTCGGCGTGCTAACGACGATGGCCGCCTTCACGCCGATGCTGTTTGTGCCAGGAGTGACGGGCAAGATCATGTGGGTCTTCCCCCTGATCATCCTGCCGACACTGTTCTTCTCGCTGATCGAATCCAACTTGATCCTGCCCTGCCACCTCGCTCGCTACAAGCGCCAGCCTGACACTGCCGGACGGCGCGCCGCCGCGCGCCTCTGGAACGGCTTATTCGACATCTTCTCGGCCGGGCTGGCTTGGTTCATCCGCAGCGCTTACCGGCCGCTGCTGCGCGGGTCTCTGGAATGGCGCTACCTGACTGTTTCGATCGCACTGTTTGCCGTGCTTGTCACGGTTGGGATGATCGGTGCCGGGGTCGTGAGGCCCGTCGTCTTCCCCACGGTCGAGTCGGACGCTGTCACCGCGTTCCTAACCATGCCACGGGATGCGCCCTTCGAATCGACTGTCGCTGGACTGGCCCGTATCGAACGAGCTGCGAACGAGCTGCGCCGTGAGTTCGCCGCCGAGGGCGAGGATCCAGTGCTGCACATGATGACCTCGATCGGCCAGCACCCTTACCGAGAATTGCAGGGCGGACCCGCGGCTTTCGGCGGTGCCATCGGGGGCGACTACCTTGGCGAGGTCTGCATTGAATTGATAACGGCCGAGTCCCGCGCCGCGTCGTCCGAGGAGATCGCCCACCGCTGGCGGGAGAAGGTCGGCCAAGTGCCGGGAGCCGTTGAACTGTCCATCGAGGACGACATGATCGGTGTTGGAACGGCGGTCGACCTAGAGTTCACGGGAGCAGATCTTGACGCCATTCGCGAGGTTGCCGAGGTCGTCAAGGCCAGACTGGCCGAATATCCCGGGGTGGTCGATGTCACGGACACCTACCGGGCCGGCAAGCCGGAAATTCAACTCTCTCTGACTCCCGAAGGCGAGGCACTGGGAATGACTCTCCAGAACTTGGGGCGACAGGTCCGGCAAGGCTTCTTCGGCGAGCAGGCGCAACGGGTCCAGCGAAACCGCGATGACGTGCGCGTCATGGTGCGTTACCCCCAAGTAGACCGCCGCTCAGTCGGCGACCTCGAGCAGATGCGCGTCCGCACGCCGGACGGCGACGAAGTTCCGTTCTCGACGGTTGCCACGGGAGCGATGGGCCGCGGCTCGTCGACGATCACGCGGACCGACCGCCGCCGATCCGTCAACGTCCAGGCCAAGGTCGACGAGTCGGTGACGACGGGCGGGCAAGTGGCCTCTGCGCTGGAATCTCAGGTCCTGCCAGGGCTGATGGCGCAGTACCCGGGGATCAGCTACTCGTTCGAGGGCGAAGAGGCAGATTTCGCCGAAGGGATGGAGGGCCTCACAAAGGGATTCGCGATCATCATGTTCGTCATGTTCGGCATGCTCGCGATTCCCCTGAAGAGCTACTGGAAGCCGGTCATCATCCTCAGCGCCGTGCCCTTCGGGATGGTGGGGGCGATCTGGGGCCACGCTCTCCTCGGTCTGGAACTGAGCTTCCTGTCGATGTGCGGGATGGTCGCGCTCGCGGGGGTCGTGGTCAATGACGGCTTGGTCTTGGTTGCCTTCATCAATAGGAAGAGCCAGACCTGCAGCTCGCTGAAGCAAGCCGTGCAATTGGCCGGCGAGGCGCGCTTCCGCGCAATCGTGCTGACGTCGCTGACCACCGCTGCGGGCGTCACACCGCTGATGCTTGAGAAGAGCCTGCAGGCGCAGTTCCTGATCCCCATGGCAGTCGCGCTCGCATCCGGGGTCCTGTTCGCGACGATGGTGACCCTCATATTGGTTCCCGCGCTGTACTTGGTCTTGGAAGATGTGCGCATGTCCTTCCGGTGGCTGCTACGGCGTGAGGGACCACCGCAGTACCGGCCGATTCCGGCCGCAGCCAGCCACCGGTCGGCGTCGGGCGACTAGCCCAACGCCGTCTCCACGCCCCGAAAGGGTGCATCGGCTTGCTCGGAATCACGACGAATTCCTTCCGCGCTGCGCACCAAGCGGACGACGGATCGCCGACCATCCCGGAGAGAATACCATGCACCTGCAGAGGACTGTCGCGATCCCTCAACAGGCGCTCGGCGCTGGCTGTCCCGGAGCCGAGCAGCTCGCCCAGCGAGAACATGCCCTCGTTGCCGTCCGCGGCACTGCCAGTGAGGATCAGGTGCGTCGGCAACTCGTTCGCCGCCGTGTCGGGGTCGTTGGCGCTCAGGGCCGGAAACGCTAGGTCCCCGGTCTTGCGGGCGGTGGTGATGTCGGTCGGGCCGTCGAAGCGGGTGCCCGCCAGCATGCCGTCGTTCATCCAAACGTGATACATGGCACCGTCCACGGTGACGTCGCCGGTGCCGCTGGCGGGCAGGGTCGCGCCGCCGACGTCGTACATGTCATCGGTCTCGCACGTCATCGCCACCAAGCCGGTGCCCTCGATCATGATCGACTCTGGCTCGAAGCGGGCCGACCACACGCCGTCGGCGTACCACAACGTGTACGTGTTGCCGTTGTCCGACATCACCTCGCTGCCCACTTGTACCCCCTCGGAACCCAGCCACCAGGACACGTCCTCGGCCTGGGGCCCCAGGGGCGCTGGCGGGCATTTCTCGCGACGGAGCAATAGAGCCGCTCCGCTGTGGTTCGAACTCGAGAAAAAAGCTGTGCTCGCTGGCGGGTTCATGCCGTTAGTTCTTGCAGGAGGAACTTGTAATGAAAAACAAGCTATCTTTTGCAGCACTGGCTGGACTCTTCGTTGTTCTGCCGCTCGGCCTGCCCGCAGAGGGTGGGACCGCAAGCTTTGAGGAACTGCTCCTTTACTGCGATGTCGAGGCCCTGGGCAAAGCCTTGGAACAGGGCGCCAGCGCGAATTGGGTGCATCCGGAGAGCGGCGAGTCGGCGCTGCATTACGCCGTGGGCTGCGAATCCGGCATGGAGGGAGCCCAGTACGGCCTGGTGCAATTGCTCGTGGGCGCTGGCGCGGTTGCGTCGGCAGCTACAGTCAGCGGGGAATCGGTTCTGGAAAGGGCCCTGCTGTTTGGTTCTGAGCCGACCATAGGGCTGTTGCTGGCATCGGGTGCCGATCCCCATGCCCTCACGACGATGGGCGTGTCCATGCCAGCGCTAGCACGCATAGTCGGCAATGCCAGCGCCGAGCGGGCGCTGGGACAGTACGGCGCGGAGCTTGCGGATGCCGACTTGGAGCTTGTTGCGAAATGGGGCTGGATTGCCAACTTTGAGCGAGACATCGAGCCCCAGATAGACAAGATTGCTGACCTTGACGGCGCAGAGCAGGCCGAGGCCCTTGAAGGTTTCTTGCGCGCCTATTTTGCCGACCATCCTGAGATTGTCGCTGAGTTGGAGCTTGATCTGTTCGGGCGGGAGCCGCTGGCTTACCGGAAAGATGCCCAGTGCTGCGGCCCTAGCCCGCCCGCTGCTTACTCCGTGGATCGACCTAACAGCCAACAGGGCGGGGAACCCCTATCGGTGTCCTCTTGCGAGCAGAACTGTCACGACGGCTATAAAGGTTGCGTAGCAGGTTGCGAGGGGGGCCTTGCGGGCATCCTTTGCAGAGCGCTGTGCGGAAGTCAGCGCAGAGGATGCCTTAACCGGTGCAAGCGGCAGCCGGAGGAGCCACCAGAAAGCTGATGGCAGCGGTCGGGATCGAGCCTGTGGCGCATTGCACGAGCCTCCCGGATCCGGGCATCTCACGGCGGAGCAATAGAGCCGCTGTGGTTCGAGCTCGAGAAAAGCTGTGCTCGCTTGGCGGTTTAGCCTCGCTAGTTCTTTCAGATGAAGGTGGTGGTGGTGCCCCCAATGGCCGTACTGCGCGTACAGCACGGATTGATGCAACGAACCCTGGCAGGCAGTACGCTGTTGCTAGCCTTTTTGGCGGTTATGCCGAGGGCCGGCACAGCCATGGAAGCCACCTGCGCGGGATGCCTCGACAATTGTTGCCAGTGGGCCTTCGCGGCGAGGCAGGCCCTCTATGGCACCTATTCCGAACGCATGCCCATCGATGCCTACAGCTGGCAGCGCTGGGAGCAGCACGGGTTCCCGCCCGCTCCCTGCAGAGAGGTCTTAGACAACCGGACAGAGTACGAGCGGTGTGTGACCAAGGCCTTCTCGCGCTGTTACAAGTCGCGTTGCAAGGGGTGCGGAGTTTCTTGGTTTCCGTTGGATTGGATCTCCCGGCCCAGCTATGACGAGCGCCAGAGAAGGAGCATAGGCGGGACCAAGCCGGTCGAGCGGCATGCCGGGCAGGTGATTGTCATCGACAAAGACGTAAGGGAGACGCACGGAACTGGGGATTCCAAGAGCGGCGCCGGCCAGCGCCAGTTAGGCCGGCCCCCTCGTCGGCCGTGACGACGGGCGCGCCGCCGAGATCTGTCTCGGGCGTACAGGGTGACGCCCACCGGCTCGCGGTGCAACTCGCGCTCGATCGAGTGCGCGTCCCCACAGAACTCGAAGCGCCGGTCTCCGATCTGGGTCTGGAGGTGCTTGCCGACCTTGGAACGCTGCTTGGCGCGCCTCTTCCGCCGCGAGCGCAGTTCGCTCGAGCTGGCCCCCACGATTTCCTTCTACGACAGGGCTTCAGACTGCTACACCTGAGGATTCGGGCTCGGAGAGTGTTGTTCTCAGGCGTTACAAACATCCTTACGACGGACAGCAAGTCACGGTAACCGCACGGCGTCGGCGCCGGTTCGACGGCCGGTCATACCCGCGGGTCGTGATGCCGAACGGTGAGCACTGCCAGATCCCTGCGGACCGGAAGAGCCGGACAGCGCCGCTCCGCGCTGCCGGGAGGCCGTGGCTGCGTTCTTCGTCCTTCTGGAGCAAATCGAGATTTCGGAACGGCGTCATGGCCTCGGAGGACAGAGGAAAGGCGCTGCTGGCTTGGGAGAGCGGTTGGCTCGGTACTACCTCGACGATGGAGGCAAGTCTGATCCTGGGGAGCAATTCCCCGGCGGTTTGGCGCTGGGCCTCAGCCGCCTGCGCCGAAGGAACGGGACCTGATCAGCAGGCCCGCACCGTGCGCGCCCGGGTCGAAATCCCGCCTGCTATCATGCAGCCATGGCCGCTCCCGGCGCACTCTTGGATGCCCGCACCGACCCGGCTGCGGGACAACCGGTGGAGTACCCCTACTCCGACGGCAAGATCCTGATGGAGACGGACCCGCATGCGCGGTCAATCATCGATATGCGCGACCAGTTGGACACTCATTTCAAGGCCCGGCAAGACGCCTATTTGGCCGGCAGCATGGCGCTGTACTACCGCCAGGGCGACCCCGCGGCCGTGGTGGTGCCGGACGTGTTCGTGGTGCTGGGCGCCGCGCACAAGCAGGCGCGCAAGTCGTATCTGCTCTGGGAGGAGGGCGGCGTGGTGCCGAGCTTCGTGGTGGAGGTGGCGTCGCGATCCACGAGCCGTCGCGACACGACGAGCAAGCGTGCGACATACGAGCGGATGGGAGTGTGCGAATACTGGCGCTTCGACCCGCTGGGCGAGCTGATTGCGGGGCGGCTGGAGGGCTGGCGGCTGGCGGCTGGCGGCTGGCCGCTACGAGCGGGTGCGGGCTGTGCGAGCGGGTGGCTGGCACCGGAGCGAGGCGCTGGGGCTGGAGTTGCGGGCGGAGCGGTGGCTGCTGCGCTTCCATGATCCCCGGCCGGGGCGGGACCTGCTGACGCACGCCGAAACGAGCGAGGCCCTGCAATTAGCCGCGAGCCAGCGCAACGAAGCGCAGCGAAGGGCCAAGGCCGAAGCGGCAGCGCGACTGACGGCCGTGCGGGAGCGCGACGAAGCGAATCAACGGATCCGCGAATTGGAAGCTCGACTGCGGTTGTCCGACAAGTCCGCCTAGGATTCCTGCGTTTGGAGCGTTCCCTGGCCAGACTACACAGAGCCAGCCAGACTCGCGGGCCCGAACCACGGATACGCTGCCGCTTCAGACGGCAGCGGTTTCAGCCGACGCGTCGTAACAGGGGATCCGTCAGTGGCGACGGAGGTCGCCACTGACGAGATCGCCTCTCGCTCCGCGCCGTCCACATACGAGTGACGCTTGGACCCCCGCTCGTTTCCCCCTTGCCTGCCTTCATGGGGCTGGGCCTGGTAGTTGGTTACGATAAGCAGGCTATGCTTTGCAAGTTCTTCGCTCCCGCCCTTATTCTCTGCCTCGCCGGAGCCGCAGAAGCCCAAGACCGGCCTAGGCCGCGCTCGCTCGCGCCAGAATGGGTGTCGCTCTTCAACGGCGAGGATCTGGCTGGCTGGAGGAAGGTCGGCCAAGAACGCTGGGAGGTCGTCGATGGCGCAATCTTCGGCCAAGGCATCACCGACGCTTACGGCTACTTGGCGACCGAACGCACGTATCGCGACTTCCACCTATCCCTGCGCTTCAAGTGCGAGGCCGACGGCAACAGCGGCGTCTACATTCACACGGCCTTCGATGGTGACACGCCCCGCATCGTGGCGGGCCGCCAGATCGAAATCGACCGCACCCTAGGACATCACACCGGCGGCATTTACGGGGACGGAAAGGGCTGGATTGCCTGGCCCGCGCCGCAATTCGAAACCGTCATCAGGCCCTATGACTGGAATGACATGCTCATCGAAGTGGAGGGCAACCACTACGTCGTACATCTCAACGGTATTCGCGTCTTGGACTTTACCTATCCGTCACCAGGAGCCGAACAGGGGCTGATCGCTCTGCAACTGCATTCCGGCGGCGAGGGCAGGATGCGCTTCAAGGACATCTTCGTCCGCGATCTCAGCGGCGAGTAGGCGGGCTGCGCCAAACCGGTCGATCCGCCCGAGATCTGGCAATGCAGCCGATCATGGTTCCAGCCCTGCCGTCCCGTCTCCTCTCACTGACCCATAACTTGCTTAGCATGAAGAGTTTATGGATCGCGCACATGCGCCGTATCTAACATGCTTTCTCTCGTCTGGGACGGGACTCCGAGGGCACCTGCAAGACGCGAGCAGACTTGAGATCAGGCCGTGGGGGGCGACCATACGCGGCGGGCATACGGCAGCAATTCTCAGAATGGGGGCTCTGGCTCGGGCAGGATGGAATCGGGGAGCGTTTGTGAGCGCATGTGGGAAGGACTTGCGGTGCAATCGAGGTGACCGGGTGCCCGAGCCGGGCGGGCTTGGTTGCATGTCATCGGCAATCCCACGGTCGCAAGCCTAGCGAGGTGCATCTGTGTCGCTGGCCTCCGGCAGGATCGGCTGGCTGGTTGCGTCAGCAGGGCGCGCCCGGCCCGTGCGATGGCGGCCACGGCGGGGTGAGAATACGTGAAAGGCAAGGCGCAAGTCGACGGCGTCGAGTTGTTCTGGTCCAGGCTCCAGCGACGCCGATACGGTACGTTCCACCTTCTCAGCTCTCAGCGTCCAACACCCTCACCGTGACGTGAACGATTTCGCCGGTCGTCAACGACATCCGCGATCTCGACACGATCCACCAGACGACGGTGATCGCCAGAAGCGCGGACCGGAAGCTGCTTCGCTGCGGGGATTTGGTCGCTTGAGCGACCGTGGTCGGCGCTAGGCAACGGCGGCGTTCGGATGCGATTCAGCACACGCCGTCCGACTCGTGCAGGCGCAGAACCGCCTCGCCTCCCTCACCCCGGACCCTCGGTGGCGCTTGTTCCCCCGAACACACCAGTCGGAAGGGACGCTGTCGAGCCACGGGCGCGCGCAACCGCCGGGCCGCGTTCTGTCCGCAGGGTCCTCTTAGCCACCCGTTCCTGATTGGACAACCGTTCCTTTGGTGACTCTACCGTTAACAACTTCTCAGCCCCCGCCGCTGGCACACGTCCAGCTGAACGCGTTGTACCGGATGACCCCGGCGGAGGAGTTCCAAGTGAGTGTCACCGTTCCGCCGGAGGACAGGAAGCTGGCGCCCTTGCCGGTCTCGATGAAGCTTGGAACCCAGAACCCGCTGGGCATGTCGGGAATCGTGTCGCCCACGTTGAACCGGCTGTCGCTACCGGACTCGTTCCCGCCGCTCGCTGGACTCTCTGCAGCGACGGAGACGGTGAAGTTGAGGGAATCGCTATCGCCATCAGTGTCCGTTGCCGTATAGGTCATCGCGTAGCTGCCGACACCCGACGGTGTTCCGGAGAGCGTGCGAGAGGACGGATTGAAAGTCAGGCCGGGCACGCTGGGCGCGAGGCTGTAGGTCAACGGGCCATCACCCCCACTCGCCCGTGGCAGGGTCAGCGGCGCGATGGCCACCCCGACCTTGAAGCTCTGGGCACTCACCGTCGTAGAGCCGAAGCGCGGGCGCTGGTCGACAGACGTGCCGTCACCCTCCTGCTCCCCGGATTGGACGACCGTGCCCTTGGTAACTCTGCCGTTGACGACTTCACAGCCCCCGCTGCTGGCACACGTCCAGCTTAACGTGTTGTACCGGATGACCCCGGCGGAGGCGTTCCAAGAGAGTGTCACAGTTCCGCCGGAGGACACGAAGCCGGCACCCTTGCCGGTCTCGACCAAGCTTGGAGCCCAGAACCCGCTGGGCATGTCGGGAATCGTGTCGCCCACGTTGAACGGGCCGTCGCTGCCGGACTCGTTCCCGCCGCTCGCTTGACTCGCCGGAACGACAGAGACGGTGAAGCTGAGGGTAACGGTATCGCCGCCAGCGTCCCTCGCGGTGTAGGTCATGTCAAATGTGCCCGCGATCGACGGCGTGCCGGTCAGGCGCCGCGTCGTGGGATTGAAGCTCAGACCGGAAACGCCCGGCGCGAGCGAGTAGGTCAACGGGCCATCGCCGCCACGCGCGGCCGGTAAGTCAATGGTTTCATGATGCGTCCCTTCCGAACAGTCGCGCATCGTCGGCTGGGCGGCTCATCTCGGAGCCCGATGGCGACGCGCTGGCAGCGACGTGTCTCCCATGATCGTAGCCGGGCGGCAGCTTGTACAGGGCGCTGGTTCTCCGGCCTGTGTTGATCGGCTCACGGAGAATTCGGCCCTGCCGGCCCAGGCCGCGCACGCTCGAAGCGCACAGGCCCAGCTGGCGGGCGAGTTCTCCAGCGGTCACGTAGTCTTGGGCACGCAGCTCGGCCTGGCGACGCTCCAGATGCCCCTTCATCCCGACGCGCTGGCGCAGCCGGTAGACATCTCGCACGGTGTAGCCAGCACCGTTCCAGCGCCGGTGCCCGGCCTGGTTGAGCAACTCGGCAGCCTCGGTGTCGCCGTGCGTGTCCAAGGCCGCGTCCAGCGCAGCCACAGTGGCGGGACACACGGGGTGCTTCAGATTCCGCGGCCGGTTCAGCGGAACCGGGTCGAGCGCCAGCGCCTTGCCCCCACGCAGGCGCAACTCGACACGAGCCTCGTAACCCTCGCGCAGCAGCGTGGCATCCTCGACCAGCAGCCGCAGCAGCCGTTTGCGGTCGACGTGCTTCGTCGCGGGTGCCTCCCAGACCTGCGCGAAGTCGCGAGCCAGCTCCTCGATGCGCCGCACCTGTTCTGCTGACATCTCCTCGTCGCGGGCCTCGCGCCGCTCGTCGCGTTCCCGCACGGCCTCCTCCAGCTCCCGCAAGCGTTCGTTCCAGGCCGCTTCCAGCGGGGCCGCCACCAGCCGGTTGACCGGATCCACTGCGTAGTAGCGCCGCTGGGCCAGCTCGGCTTCGTAGCCCAGCCGCTCGATGCGCAGGGCGCGCTGGGCATCGGCCTCGGCGAAGTCGGCCCGCACCTGCTCTTGGACGGCCAGCGCCAACGCGATGTTCTCGCGGTTCATCGCCGCGACCGCGAAACGCCCCACGGCGGCATCGACGGCCTCGGCGGGAATCGACTGGCAGGCCTTCTCGCCGTACCGCTGGGTCGATTGCTTGCACGTGTAGTACACCTTCGCGGGTTGGCGGCGATCCGGTCGCGCCTTGCTGTAGAGCATGCTCAGGCGCCCGCCGCAAAGCCCGCACAGCGCCAGGCCCTGCAGCAGGGCCGCGCCGTTGCGCGGCGCGCTGAGGCGGGCCGGGACGGCGGCGAAGGAGCGAGCGTTGCGGGCCATCGTCGCGAGGTTGCGGCCGTATTCCTCCCAGTCGATGAAGCCGGCATGGTGGCCGGGAATGCAGACCTCCCACTGCTCCGGCGGCAGCGTCTGGTAGCGGACCTCGCCGTTGGCCTGGCGCCGGGTACGGGTCTTGCCGTAGGTGAAGGCCCCCGCATACGCGGGATTCCTGAGGATGCGCCGGATCTTGGCATGGTCGGGCAGGCTCCAGCGCAGCTGGCCGCGGGACGGGCCGGTGCGGGCGCGGTGCGGCAGGAGGATGTTCTCGTCGCGGAACCACTTCACGACCTGCATCGCCGAGCCCTTGTCCCGGAAGGCCGTGAACACCCGGCGGATCGCCTCGACGACCTGGCGGTCGGGGTCGAACGCGACCGCGCCGTGCTCGTCGTAGACCAGCCCCAGCGGCAGGCTCACGCGCAGTTCGCCGCGAGCCGCCTTGCTGCGCTGCCCGCCCAGCAGGCGGGCGCGGATGCCCGCCAGCTCGAACTCGCTGATGGTGCCCTTGATCCCAGCAGCAGCTTGTCCGAGCTGTCGTTGGGGTCGTGCACGCCGGACTCGTCGAGAATCAGCGTGTCGGCGATGCGAGCGAACTGCACCAGCTGGCTCCAGTCACAGTTGTCGCGGGCCAGCCGGGAGACTTCGAGGCTGAGCACGATGCCGATCTCGCCAGCGGCGATGCGGGCGGTCAGGTCGCGGAAGCCGCTGCGATTGGCGGAGTAGGCCCCCGACAGGCCCTGGTCGTCATCGATCACGCGGATGCGGTCCTCGTTCCAGCCCAGCGCGATGGCGGCGCGGCGCAGATCGTACTGGCGGTGCGCGCTCTCGGTGTGGAAGGCGACCTGCTTCAGCGACGACTGGCGCACGTACAGGCAGGCTTCGCGGGCGAGGTGGCGGGGCTTGACCTTGTGGGCGGCGGTTTCAAGCATGGGAAGTGTCCTCCTGGGGGCGCAGCAGGGAGCGGATCTGGCGGGCGGCCTCGGAAAGGGCGGCCGACGGGCGGGTGTCGCGGCCCGCGGAGCCCGGCAAGCGGTCCGCCCGAGCCGGCGCGGCGGGCGGCGCGGTCAGGGCCAGGGTCGCCGCCAGGCCGTGCCAGCGGAATGTGGCCAGCGCCTGGCTGTCGCTGCCGGCCAGCCATTGGGAGCGCCAGCGCTCGTAGCGCGCGCTGGCATCCGGAGCCCAGCTCATGGCGCGGCCTGCGGCGGTTTTTTTTCGCGGCGCGCGAGCGCCTTCTCGAGGCCGCGCGGATGCAGCCCGACGCCGAAGCGCTGTTCGATGAGCGCGACCAGCGTGGCGCTGGAGGCGCGACCGTGCAGGGCGCGGTAGTCGTCGACGAACTGCAGGATCTCGGGCGTGATCTTGTGCGGGCCGCGCGGGCCGCGCCGTTGCGGGAGCAGGCCCTGCAGACCGTCCTGGGCAAAGGCCTTGGCGGCGCGGAAGCAGGTCGGCAGGGAGACGCCGAAGCGCTCGGCGGCCTTGGCCAGGGTGAGCTTGTCGAGGCGCACGAGGCGGACCATCTCGTAGCGCACCTGGAGGATGTCGCGGGGATCGAAGAAGTCGCTGTCGGCGAAGCGGGGATCGCGGACGCGTTCGGGGTGGGGGTTGAGCAGGCCGGCCTGACGGAGGCGGTCCGGCTTGCCGGAGGGCGGGTCTTGCATGGGGATTCCTGCGGAATATACTATCACAAATAAATACTCCATTAGTGGTCGAGAGTCCAGAGAAATCCTTGGAATAAAGGCAGATATAGACAGATTGCGCCCTAATTTGTGAAAAATAATCATACTTATTTCTGATCATCAGATCTGCCTCGTTCCAGCAACGAGTCCACCACCGCCCTCAGCGTCGCCAGATCGTCGGCGCGCCACAGGGACCGCCCTGCCGAGGCGCGCTCGAAATCATCCGCCAGCCGGTAGCTCGTCCATGCAACCGGAAGCGTCAGCAGGGTTTCGTCTTCCCGGACGCAGCGCACCAGGCGCACGCCTCCGGTCGTTATCCGGGAGTAAAACGGGAACGACCGACCGCGCAGCGGATGGTGGGGATGGGTGACGACCACCTCATCCGGCATTCCCGCTGGTTCGGGCTTGTCTGCTTTCGGGAACCTTGGATAACGTCAAAGCGGAAATCGGCGTTCCGACCGTATATGTCTGCCTGCTTGGACTGCTGCCGGCAGGGAAGCAGAGCGACGAGTCTGTGCTTCCGCCTGGGCCAGCATACGTGTAGATCTTCCTGTCGATCCAGTCAAGCACATGGAAGCCGCCGCTGGCGTATGCAATCCCTATCCCGTCGCCATTGTCACATGCCAACGCGAAGTCGGCCTCGGCATCCCGGGCTCCCGAGCCCGTGTAGGCGAAGACCTTCTGTGAGTCAACGACGAAAAACCTGCCGGCGACATGGACGATCCCGCTGGGATCGCGATTGTCGCCGCCAAGGTCGAAATCTGCTTGCGCGTCGCGGTCGCCTGCGGCTGTGTAGGCATAGACCTTGCGGGCTCGGACATTGATGACGTGAAACCGACCTTCGGCGTAGGCAATCCCTCTCGGCCATATGTTGCCTCCGGGCAAGTCGATGTCATTCGAGGCTTCGCGTTGACCCGTCACCGTATATGCAAAGAGCTTGCCGCCTCTTCCTTGTGCATGAAAGAGATAGAACCGACCGTTGGCGTAGGCGAATCTGTGGAGGGGGCCGACATCGACGCCGACCGCATCAAAGTCGTTGTCTGGGTCGCGCTGGCCCGTCCCGGTATAGGCGTAGACCATACTGCGCAGCCAGTTGAAGACATAGAAGCGGTTGTTGCGACAGGTCGGCATCCGCGTCCGAGATATTGAGCAGTTCGATCAGAGTGAACAGCCGGCCGTACTGGGATTGTTCGGCCGACGCGATGGCAGGAATCGTGAGCTTCCTTCCTGAAATGGTGATACGGCGAGGAGCGGAATCCAGTCCGGCACTGGCCGCTAATCGGGGAGGGAAGGAGATTTCGGAGGAGCCGGAGAGGCCCGCGGTCTGGCTGGAGTCTGCCAAGGCAGTGCCCGCCAGAGCCAAAGTCGCGCCCGCAATCAGCACACCCAGCATTGCGGGACTGCACCAAGTTCTATCCAGCCGAAGAGATTGCTTCGATGCGACCGCCACGCCCGGAATCATACCACCGCATTCTTGTATCCAGTTTCGCGCTCGTCTCCAACAAGAGCGCCTGCGGGTCACCAATGCTTCTGCGATCTTGGGAGATCGTGACGGGGCGGTAGAGGATCGAGCCTTCCTGTGGACTCCGGGACGGAATGCGCGCATTGCCAGACGCTGCGATGAAGCGCGAGCGAGAATGTTCCACACTAGTGTCCGGTTCGCTAGCACCTCATCGTGTGTAAGTGACGAGTTTCCGGTGAGTTAAAGGAGAATCCGCATGGTGGCGATTTGAACCGAACGAGGACGAGCGAGGCTTCTCCAAGTCCGACACGGCTGACATCTGGCCCAGCCGGCCTCCATGAATCCTCCTGCAAGTCAGACATCTGCTACTGAGTTCGGACGCTCTAACTCCATCCGAAGGCCTTTAGAATCAATCATTCGCGCAGTTCGACCACAGAACTCGACGTTGACAGTCCCGCAAGTCATTGACTCCAGTGCAGCGGCTTGAACCGGACACTAGCTAATATCACTTAATCTGTCGGTCTTGGACAACAGGCTCTCCAGCTTGATTCGAGCATCGTGCGTCCGGAAGCTCCAGTTAATCTTCGGCTGCTGATTGTTCCGATCCTCTTCCCAAGCCGCGATCTCTTGCTGCATCCGCTCCAAGTCTGCAATGCGGCGGTTGAGGCATTGTCGGCCCAGAGCGCTGAGTTCAATCTCGGCCATGTTCAGCCAGCTGCCGTGTTTGGGCGTGTAGCGGATCTCGAGCCGTTCCGCCAGCCGCCGAGCCTTGGCGGGCGCGAAGCTCGCGTACAGGGACTCGATCCCGTGCGTGTTCAGGTTATCCATCAGCAACACCACGCGCTCGGCTTGCGGGTAGCGCTCCTCCAGCATGTCGGCGATCCACAGCGCCCAGTCCCGCCGCGTGCGCCGCTCGCCAGCTTCGACATGACGCCGACCGCTCAACGGCTCCACTTCCAAGAAGATCTGTGCCACGCCGTTGCGCACGTATTCGTGCTCCACGCGCTTCGGCTGGCCCGGTGCTGTCCGGCAGCGCTGCGCACACCTCGCCGATGAGTTGCTTGTTCGTTTCGTCCATACAAACCACCGGCCGGAGCGGATCGTACGGGCGGGCATAGACCTCCAAGACATCCTCCTTGCGGGCCACAAAGGCGGCGACACACAAAGGCGGCGTTGGCCAGTCCTTGGGCGGGATGCGCTAGACTGCTTGTCTCGGCGCAAGCTCGAAGATGGAGTCAAGCTCGATCGTGGGGAGCGATTCTCTGCCGGTTTGACGCTGGGCCTTAGCCGCCTGCGCCGAGCGAACGGGACGTAATCAGCAGGCCCGAGCCGACTGCGCCCCGGGCGCAATCCCCCCTGTTAAAATGCAGCCATGGCTGCTCCCGGCGCACTCTTGGATACCCGCACCGACCGGGCCGCGGGACAACCGGTGGAATACCCCTACTCCGACGGCAAGGTCCTGATGGAGACGGACCCGCATGCGCGGTCGATCATCGATATGCGCGACCAGCTGGACACACATTTCAAGGCCCGGCAAGACGCCTATGTGGCCGGCAGCATGGCGCTGTACTACCGCCAAGGCGACCCCGCGGCCGTGGTGGTGCCGGACGTGTTCGTGGTGCTGGGCGCTGCGCACAAGCAGGCGCGCAAGTCGTATCTGCTCTGGGAGGAGGGCGGCGTGGTGCCGAGCTTCGTGGTGGAGGTGGCCTCGCCGTCCACGAGCCGACGCGACGCGACGAGCAAGCGTGCGATTTACGAGCAGATGGGGGTGCTTGAATACTGGCGCTTCGACCCGCTGGGCGAGCTGATTGCGGGGCGGCTGGAGGGCTGGCGGCTGGCGGGTGGCCGCTACGAGCGGGTGCGATCTGTGCGAGCGGGTGGCTGGCACCGGAGCGAGGCGCTGGAACTGGAGTTGCGGGCGGAGCGGTGGCTGCTGCGCTTCCATGATCCACAGCTGGGCCGGGACATGCTGACGCACGCGGAAACCAGCGAGGCCCTGAAAGAAGCCGCGAGCCAGCGCGACGGAGCAGTGCGCGAACGCGACGGAGCGGTGCGCAAGCTCGACGGAGCAGTGCGGCAACGCGACGAGGCAATGAGCGAACGCGACGAGGCGGTGCGGGAGCGCGAGGAAGCGATGAGCGAACGCGACAACGCGGTGCGGGAGCGCGAGGAAGCGAATCAACGGATCCGTGAATTGGAAGCGCGACTGCGGTTGTCCGACTAGTCCGCCTAGGATTCCAGAGTTCTGAGCGGTTTCCGGCCAACCGCGAAAACAACACTGCGCAGGACTTGCCGGTCCCAACTACGGATACGATTCCTGTTCAGACGGCGACGGTCGCAACCGACGCATTGCAGCAGTGGTTCGCTCAGTGGCGACGGCGGCCGCCACTGACGAGAGCCTGTCTCACTCGGTGCGGTCACCAAACGAGCGACGCTTGGCCCCCTGCTCGTTCCGCCCTTGCGTGCCTCCATGGGTCTGAGGCGAAGCCTCGCTGGTACTGCTTCAGGTGAGGCTGCAGTTCGCTTTTTTCAGCGTGCGCTGGATCGTCATCAGCGACACCGATTCGGCCCAACCCAGTTCAACCACTTTGTCCGCCAGCAGGCGCAAGGTCCAGCGTTCGCGCCCCTCTGGGGCTTCCGAACAGGCCAGCGCTACCAAGCGCGCCTGCGCGGCCGTATCGAAGACGACCTTGCGCGGCGGCTGTGCGCGCTGCTTGCGCTCCAAGGCGGCTTCCAGCCCGTGTTCGACAAAGCGCTGTTTCAAGCGCTCCAGCGTGCGCGCGGAAATCCCCAGAGCTTCCGAGACGCGCCCCACGGACCATCCGGGGCCATCCGGTCCGCGCTCGCACAGCAACAAGGCGCGGGCGTACAGAAAGCGCTTGCCGGTGGTTTTGGTGGCGGCCCGGGTCAAGGCCGTCAATTCCTTGCGTTCCTCTGCAGTGAGAGTGACGCGATAGCGTGGTGCTGCCATGAGAACCTCTCCGTCGAGTTCTCATCCAGCATACATCAATACAACAAATTAAACGATATGATATACTCTCGAGTGTTCCACTAGAAGGACCCTGGAAACTCAATTTCCTGACTCGCGGTCCAAGATTTGGTCGACTTGGCGGCACCGCAACGCTCGGGTCCCCAAGTGATTCCGACGCAGGTCCGAGCAGAGGCACCGTGGATGTCGCTTGGCCCGCGACTGGACCCATCGCCACGCCCTTCGAAGGCAGGCGATCACCGCCCGCGCGCGCTGCTCAGGTCTCGAAGCCCTGCACGAGCACGGCGACCTCCCGCAACTACCGCCAGCGTGGTCGCCAGTGCCAGGCAAATTAAGAACGCGTATCCCTTGGACAACGTGAACAGCGAAGCACTCGCCACTTGCGCAGCGGAGATATCGGGGTAGCGCGTCAGCATGAGGACGATCTGGACGTTCTCGCCTAGGTCGATCGCTCCCGCCGCAAGGGGCAGGTATGCCAGTCCCCACCACCGTTCCGTTGGTCGGAACCGGTAGACAAGTCCTCCAAGAAAGCTGGCGTAGACGATCGGAAGCAATGTGTCCAAGGTCAGACTGGCCCATACATAGGCCCGCCGCCCCGCTTCGCCGTAGCCGTCAAGCGCGGCGAGAGCCTCTGCGTAAGTGTAGCCAGCCTTGACATCGATCAGTTCGCCACCGATCGGCAGGGATGGAAACACCGCCACGACGAGAATTAGAGTGGATAGCAAGGTGGCGCACAGCACCGGCACTCTGCTGGACGCCTCGAAATACTCCCTCATTCGTTCTCCCCCAGCCGAGCCTTCGGACATAACCGTTCGGCCAAGCTGTGGGCTCAGTCTCGCACGGCATTGCCCTCGATGGTGACCGAGCAACCGACGAAGTGCCTCCTTTCCACCATCCCGCCTTCACCCCACAAGACGAAGCTCAGCGTCGTCGACGATGCCCAGAATGCGGAAACCTGCACCGGGCCCTACAATGTGCGTATAGGGGTCGTGTCTCATGCGGCGGCACTCACGCGATACTTTGGCAGCATGGACGCTGGCAATCATCCTTGCCGGACCGGCAACGGCCCAACGACTTGATCCAATCAACGGGGAAGCGTCGGTTCCCGACCATGCCGGCTGTACTTTCTTCAGTCCGGGGCAGGCGGGCCGTTTCGATTGGAGCCGCTCCCAAGACCTGCGGGCCATGACCTCGCGCGCCAAGGCCACGCGCGACGCAATGGCAATGATTCCGGAACGCCGCTCGGCAGCCGCGCCGTTCCGGCTCCAGCGCTACGCGACGCCTGTCCAAGCCGGTCCGATGGCGTGCGAGGGAATCGATGACTGCGTACAGCAGACCGCCAAGGCGGCCGGTATTCCCTTGAGCCTTTTGCAGAATTAGCGAGCTAGCGGATTTTTGGGATTGAGGGAGCGGGGCGCTGGGGGCGCTGGCCGGGTGGAAACAAGTTCACCCTCTGTTGGATGATGGAAGTTTCCACACGAGCCATCCAGGCAACGGAGAGCGAACTTGTCCCTACGAGCCACGGTATCACAGTATTGGCAGACCTTCCAGCACGGGCTGTTCCCGTGGCTGGCCGAGGAGCTGGGCCCTCTGAGCGAGCGCCACAAGCGCTTGGTGCAGGTGCTGGAAATCGTGCGCGTGGAGGATAGGCTGCCGGACCGGTGTGCGGGCGGGCGGGGGCGCCCGCAGCAGTACCGGGCGGCGCTGGCACGGGCCTTTCTGGCCAAAGCGGTATTCGATGTGCCGACCACGCGGGGGCTGGTGGAGCGGCTGGGCCACGACCCGCAACTGCGGCGGCTGTGCGGCTGGGAGCGGGCCGGGGCGGTGCCCAGCGAGGCCACCTTCTCGCGGGCGTTCGCTGAGTTCGCCGCCAGCGAGTTGGCCTCGCGGTTGCACGAGGCCTTGCTGGAGCAGACCCTGCCAGGCCACCTAGCGGGGCACGTCTCGCGCGACTCGACGGCCATCGCGGTGCGCGAGCGGCCGGCCCGCAAGCCCAAGCAAGTCAAGGCGAAACGCAAGCGTGGGCGGCCCCGCAAGGGGGAGCAGCGGCCCACACAGCGGCGCCGCTTGGAGCGCCAGGGGTCGATGACGCTGGAGGAGTTGCTGGCCGATCTGCCGACGGCCTGCGACACCGGCGTGAAGCGCAATGCAAAGGGGCATCAGGAGAGCTGGCAGGGGTACAAGTTGCACATCGACGCGATCGACGGGGGCCTGCCGGTGAGTTGTCTGCTGACCTCGGCCTCGCTGCATGACAGCCAGGCGGCGATCCCGCTGGCGCGCTTGACGGCAGGGCGGGTCGAGAGCCTGTACGACCTGATGGACAGCGCCTACGATGCGGAGGAGATCCGGGCCTGCAGCCGTGAGTTGGGGCATGTGCCGCTGATCGACAGCAACCCGCGGCGGGATGCGCTCAAGAAGGCGGAATTGCAGCGCGAGGCGCTGGCGCAGCGCAGCATCGGCCAAGTCACACCGCAGGCGGTGCGCTACCGGGAGCGTTCGACTGTGGAGCGCGTCAACGGGCGTCTCAAGGACGAGTTCGGAGGGCGGCACGTGCGCGTGCGCGGGCACGCCAAGGTGCTCTGCCACCTGATGTTCGGGGTGCTTGCGCTGACGGTCGACCAACTGATGCGCTGGACGCTTTGAGCGTAGCGCTCAAACCCCACAACCAGACAGGTATAGCGTCACCCGGAACAACCGGGACAAGGGAAGTGCGCCTAACTCCGGCACTGGCCCAGCCGAATTCGCTCAACTATAAGAATCTCTTATTTTGATTGCGATATCTATTGGAACCCATAATCAGTCTGGGCATGACCCCCACGTTCTGAGCTCGCTTGTGGCACGCCGGTTGGAATTTTGCAAAAGCATCC
>JAJDZN010000178.1 GCA_022824585.1 Bryobacterales bacterium
CGGGCGCGGGCGGACGCGGCCGAAGCGCGCGTTCAGGAGCTGCTCAACGACGTTCGTCGGCTCCGTACTTCTCTGCGCAAGGCGGAGGGTGGCAAGGGCACGAGCGGGCCGGTGCCGGGGAATACCCGCGGAGCGCACGAGGCCCTGGCATCGAAAGCCCCGAAGGCCACATCCGGCCATCGATCCCGGGAGATTCGGGGGCTGCACAGGGCGCTGGAGCGCTCGCAGGAGCAGGTGCAGGCGCAGAAAGACGAGAACAAGGCGCTGCGTGCGGAGCTGCGCGGCTCGCGCAGGGAAGCGGAGCGGCTGAACAAGGAGATCGCGAAGCTGGGCGAGCAGGCGTCGGCGTCGGCGAGCCTGACCGACACGAACAAGGCGCTGCGCACGGAGAATGTCGCGCTGCAGAAGGCGGCGAGGGCCTCGGAGAGACGGTGCAAACGGCTGGCCGGCGAGAACGCCGATCTTTACTCGGCGCTGCGCAACTCCGACGAGCGCGAGCTGCGGCTCAAGGCCGAGCATGGCGACGAGGTCCGGCGGCTGAACAGGGAGATTGCCCGGCGGAACTCGTTCTGCGTGGAGGCTTCGCGGGAACGGCAGGCCATGCTGGCGCCGTTGCGCAGGCGGATCGCTCAGCTCCGTGCAGCGACCGCGCGGGCGAGGGGCCTTATCGAAGCGCTGCGCCAACGCAACGCCCAACTGCGCACCGAGGTGCGGGAACTGAAGGCCGAGAGGGAGGCGCTCGAGGCCGAGACGGCGCCGCTGACCTCCCGCGTCGAGACGCTGGAAGCCCAGGTCGAGAAGCTCCGCTCGACCCGCTCCGTCCTGTCCAAGGCGCTGTTCGGGAGCAAGAGCGAGAAGCAGAAGAAGGCGGGCACGGGGCGCAATCGCGGCCAGCAGCCCGGTGCGCCCGGCCACGGCCGCACCGGGCGAGCCGGTCTGCGGGAGAAGAAGCAGCGGCGCAACCCGCCGAAGGATGCGCGCATCTGTTCCTGTTGCGGCAAGCCCTATGTCTCCAACGGCGAGCACTCGACGAGTGTCATCGAGATCGAGGTCAAGGCGCATATCCGCAGGATCGTCCGCCCACGCTGGCGCCGGGGCTGCGAGTGCCCATCGTCGCCGCTGGAGGTGATCGCGCCGCCGGCGGCGCGGCTGTTTCCAGGAACACTCTACGGGACCAGCTTCTGGGCACGGTTCCTGTTCGAGCACTGCGCGTGCTTCCGCCCGCTGAGCCGGGTCGCGGCGTGGTATGCCGACCAGGGCCTGCCGGTCTCGCCGGGCACGCTGGCCGACAGCTTGAAGCGCTTCGTGCCGCTGTTCGAGCCGATCCACGAGGCGATCCTCGCGCACCAGAACAAGGCGGCGCTGCGCCATGCCGACGAGACCGGCTGGCGGGTGCAGGAGTACCGCGACAACGGCCGCTCGAGCCGCGCCTGGCTGTGGACTTCGGTCAGCCAGGACACGGTCTACTTCCTTATCGACCCCTCGCGCAGCGCCGAGGTCGCCAAGACCCTGTTCGGCAACACCGATTGCACCGTGCGCGTGGTCTGCGACCGCTACAGCGCCTACAAGAAGCTGGCGCGCGAACTCGACGGCAAGGTGATCCTCTGCTTCTGTTGGGCGCACCAGAGGCGGACCTTTATCGACTGCGCCGCCGGCCATGTGCGGCTCGCCCGCTGGTGCGAGAGATGGATCGAGCGGATCGGGGAGATCTACCACCTGAACGACGAGAGGCTGAAGCATTACGACCCCGCTCTCGCTCTCGAGCGCCAGTCACCAGCGTTCGACGCGGCGCACGACGCGTTGAAGAAGGCCGTCGAGCGCCTGTTCGCGGACGCCGGGGCGGAGTTGGCCGGCCTGCCGAAGAAGGGGCGCAAGGCCAAGGCCCTGCGCTCGCTGCTCAGGCATCGCGAGGGGTTGTGCGTCTTCGTCGACCACCCCCTGGTCCCGATGGACAACAATGCCGGCGAGCGCGTGATCCGCGGGCCGGCCATTGGCAGGAAGTTGAGCTTCGGTTCCAACAGCGAGAACGGCGCGACGTTCACCGCGATCATGTACTCGGTCGTGGGCACGCTCTCGATGAACGGCATCGACGTGCTGCGCTGGCTGAAGGCATGGCTGGACGCCTGCGCAAAGAACGGCGGCAAGCCGCCGGACGACCTGCCGCCCTGGCTGCCGTGGTCGATGAGCGAGGCGCGCAAGCGCAAGTTCACGGCACCGGGATGACCGGCGCGGTCGAGTGCCGCTACTACGGGCGCGACTTCACCGCCGATGAGATGGCGCTGCTGCGCGCCCTGATCGCCGCCGATCCGCAGCCGTCCCGTGCCGCCCTGGCGAGGGAGTTCTGCCGACGCATCGGCTGGTTCAAGCCCGACGGCGGGCTCAAGGACATGATGGCCAAGGTCACCATGCTCGCCATGCACCGCGACGGCGTGATCGTGCTGCCACCGCCGAAGGGGCGGACGGGCCGGCCGAAGCCCATCGTCTTCGGGCCTGACACCGAGCCGCCGCTGTTCCCCGCGCCGACGACGCTGGACGAGGTCCGCCCGCTCGACTTCCGCACCGTGGTTCGCAATACCCGCGAGGGCAGGCTCTGGAACGAGTTCGTCGCCCGCTACCACTACCTCGGATACAAGACCCTGGTCGGCGCCCAGATGCGCTACGCCGTCCACGACCGAAACGGCTGGCCCGTCGCCATGCTCGGCTTCTCCACCGCCGCCTGGAAGCTCGCTCCCCGCGACCGCTTCATCGGATGGACGGCGCAGATGCGCGAGAAAAACCTCCCCCTGGTGGTCGACAACCCGCGCTTCCTCATCCTGCCGTGGATCGAGATCCCCAACCTCGGCTCGCACATCCTTGCGATCGTCCGCCGCCGCCTGCCCGGGGACTGGACCGAGCGCTACGCCACCACGCCGGTGCTCATCGAGACCTTCGTCGAGACCCCGCGCTACACCGGCGCCGTCTACAAGGCCTCGGGCTGGATCCATGTCGGGATCACCCAAGGACGTGGGCGCTACGACACACATATGGAGCGGGCCAAGCCCAGGAAGGACATCTGGCTCAGGCCCCTCAGACGTGACTGGAGACGAACGCTCAATCGTTGAATCCATCGCACCCATCACCAGACAACCGAAGGCTTACACGCGACGACCCGGCTCAACATGGCGGTGGAGCTCGGCGGCGAGGAGTTCGACCGCGACGACATGCGGTTCTTCACCGGCCAGCGCCGGGCCTGCCATATCAAGCTGTTCGGG
>JAJDZN010000069.1 GCA_022824585.1 Bryobacterales bacterium
TGCTCTTCCGCAATGACGGCAACGGCGCGTTCGAGGAAGTTTCCCAGAGCGCGGGCCTGGATCCAACCAACGATCGCTTCAGCTTCGCACCGGCATGGGGGGACTACGACAACGACGGCGATCCCGACCTATACGTGGCAAACGACTTCGGGCGCAACAACCTGTACAAGAACAACGGGGACGGTACGTTCGAAGACCAAGCCGCAGACCTGGGCGTCGAGGATCTCGGGGCGGGCATGTCAGCCGCGTGGGGGGACTACGACAACGACGGCGACCTCGACCTGTATACCGCGAACATGTGGTCTTCGGCAGGGCTGCGGATCACGGGCAGTGCCGAATTCGACAGCGTGGCCGCGACTGCCGAGCGGCGTTTGTTTCGCCGCCAGGCACAGGGCAACTCCCTGTTCCGCAACGACGGTGCCGATGGCTTCGCAGACGTCAGCGAGAGTGCCGGAGTGCGGACGGGACGGTGGGCGTGGGCGTCCGATTTTGTCGATCTCGACAGTGACGGGCTGCTGGACCTGTTCGTGCAGAACGGGTTCATCACCGGGGAGCGCATGGACGACCTTTGAAGCTTCTTCTGGCGGCAGGTCGTGTCGCAGTCGCCGCTGAAAGCCGAGGGCTCCAAGCAGTACGGAGACGCCTGGCGAGCGATCAACATCCTTATCCGCTCGGACGGAACTTGGAGCGGCAGGGAGCGCAACCTGTGCTTCCGCAATCGCGGGGACGGGACCTTCGGGGACATCTCATTCACGAGCGGCTTGGATCTCGACGCGGACGGGCGGGCGTTCGTCCCGCTAGATCTGGACGGCGACGGCGATCTCGACCTAGTCGTGAAGAACCGGAACGGAGTCCAGCTGAGAGCCTTTCGCAACGACCTGCGGCCGGAAGCCTCCAGACACCTCACGATCCGTCTGGAAGGAAGACGGAGCAACCGCGACGGCGTCGGCAGCCGAGTCGAGGTGCTGACAGACCGGCGCACGCTGACAAGGGAGATCGCGTCCGGCGGAGGCTACCTCTCGCAGAGGTCCCGTGTCGTGCGGTTCGGGCTGCCCGAAGGCGAAACCGTCCAACGCCTGACCGTGCGCTGGCCGGGCGGCAAGGTTCAGCAACTCGCCGCCCCTGGTCAGCAGGGTCGGTTCGTGCTGGTTGAGGACGCTCCCGAGTTCACGGCGAGCCCCCGGGTCCGGCCTACCGTAACCCGTTCGGAGGCCGCGGGATCCTCAAGGCTCGAGTCGAGTTCCGGCACTTGGCTCGCCCAGCCGGTGCCGGCACCTGATTTCGAACTCCCCACTGTCGGGGAGCAGGACGCGAGCGTGCGACTGTCAAGCCTCCGCGGCCAGCAAGTGCTGTTGAACCTGTGGGCGACCTGGTGCCCGCCGTGTCGTCGCGAACTGGCCCTGTTCCAAGAGCAGGGCCGTGAGTTCGAGCGGTCCGGTGTCGCGGTCATCGCCGTGTCCGTGGACGATCCAGCCACTGCCGAGGCCGTGGCGAAACTGTCTGGCGAACTTCGCCTCGCATTCCCTGTTCTGCTCGCCGACAGGACCACGGCGGAAGCGTATAGCATCCTGAACGAGCGGCTCTTCGACCGCCGCCGCGCGCTGGCGATTCCCACGAGCTTCCTGCTGGACGCGGAAGGCCGGATCGTCAAGGTGTACCGAGGAGAGGTGGACCCGGCCGAGATCCTGCGAGATTCGAGGGCCGAAGCGGGCAGCCCCCTGCCGTTTTCCGGGCGGTGGGTCGTTTCGGAACCGGCGAGAGACTTCGAGGAGCTGGCCGCAGCGTTCGCGGAAAGAGGCCTCGGCCAGCCCGCGCGCCGTATCTTCGACGAGGCGCTGGCGCGCGGCCAACGGTCCCCAGGGCTTCTCAACAACCTGGCTGGCGCACTCATCACAGAGGGCGATGTGGAGCGCGGGGAAGCGCTCCTCCGCGAAGCGCTCGCCGCCGAGCCGGCCATGACCGACGCGAAAGTCAACCTAGCGGCGCTGCTGATCGAGCGCGGCTCCGTGCCCGAGGCCGAGACGCTCCTTGTCGAGGCGCTCTCGGAGCAGCCCCGCGACAGCCAAGCGCTGTCCGTATTGGGTTCGATCCGGTTCTCGCAAGGGCAGGCAGAGGAAGCGGAAGGCCTGTTCCGGAGGGCCGTGGCAGTCCGGCCGGACGATGCGAGATTCCGGGAGAACCACGGTGCCGTCCTAGCGACTCTCGGCCGATTCGAGGAGGCCCTGCGCGAATACGAAACAGCCCGGGACCTGGGCTCCGCGGGAGCTCCGTTGCAGACTAACCTCGCTGTCCTTTACATGCAGACGGGGAAAATCGACCAAGCGCGGGACGCGTTCCTAACGGCGGCCGAATTGGAACCGGACTCACCAAGCGCTCACCTCAACCTCGCCCGCTACCAGCTCCAGACGAACGATTTGGACGCAGCCCTGGCTTCGATCCGGCAAGCGCGAGAGCTGCTGCCCGGAGATCCCGGCCCACTCGTGCTTCAAGCCCAGGCGCTCGCACTGCAGGGTCGGACCGATGAGGCCCGGTCGGTCGCACGGGAAGCCCTGAGGCTGGATCCGCAATCCGCGGAAGCGGAGCAGATCCTGCGAACGTTGCCGTAACGCGACCTCCGACTCCAAGGGGCCGGAAGACGCAGTCAGCGGGGCGGCAAATAGCAGTTCCCGCGTCAGGGATCTCTGTCCCTGGCGACCAGACCATCAGCAACCGCCGTACCTCGAGAGAGTTCACGGGCCAGCCGAAAATCCCCGTCCGGTCCTTGACACCCGGCCCAACCAAGGCTAGAATCCAGCCACGCAGCGCGTCCGCGCCGCAGGGAGATTGGTCGAGGAGGCAACCAAATGAAAGTGAAATCGACACTCGGTGTTCTCGCAGCAGCCCTAGTCTTGGCATCCATCCCCTTGGGAGCCCAGACCCAGACGCGCCTGACCGGAACGGTGTCCGACAACACCGGCTCGGTGATTCCGGGTGCGCAAGTCACGATTTCAAACATCAATACCGGGGTCACCATGGCGGCCGAAACCAACACCTCGGGCAGCTACAACTTCCCCTTCGTGGCGGCCGGACAGTACGAACTGGTCTGTGAGTTCGAGGGTTTCAAGACCTACAGCCAGTCGGGCATCGTCTTGGAGACCGGCTCCGTCCGTGGCGTCGACATACAAATGGAGGTCGGCGACGTGAATGAGACGATCGAAGTCGAGGCGGCTGCGCCCCTCCTGGAGACGGAGAGCTCGACGGTTGGCCAGTTCATCGAGCGCGACACCGTCTTCAACATGCCGCTGGCGAGCCGGCGAAGCGCTTCGCTGGTGCGCCTGCTGGGGAACGTCACATACCGCAATGAGGGCGGCGCTGAGGCGCTGCCGTTCTTTTCGATGGCGGGCGGCCGGTCCCGCAACCAGATGTGGACTCTCGACGGAACCGTCATTCAAAACATGTCTCTGGGAATCGCTCAACTCGGCCTGAACCCCCCTGCGGAGTCGCTGCAGGAGTTCAAGGCGGAGCAGAGCAACTACTCGGCCGAGTACGGCCGGGCCGGGGGCGGCTTCATCGTCATGACGACCCGCTCCGGGACGAATGAGTTTCACGGAGCGGCCTACGAGTTCTTCCGCAACCAGGCCATCGACACGAGGACGTTCTTCGCTCCCGGCAAGGCACCGCTTCGCTACAACATCTTCGGTACGTCGGCCGGCGGTCCGATCGCGAAGAACAAGACCTTCTACTTCTTCAACTACGAAGGGGGGCGGCGCCGCAACGGAGTGACCTATTCCAGCGACGATGTTCCGCACCTGCCGGAGATCGGAGGCGACTTCTCGAACCGTGCCGGCTTAGAGCTCAATGACCCTAGCGGAGGGGTCTTTCCCAACAACATCATTCCCCAAAGCCGGATCGATTCGCTCGGCAGACAGTTCGCGAGCTGGTATCCAGCCCCCAACCAGCCAGGAGACCTTTCGAAACCACCGGCGAACAACTTCGTCAACAACGCTTCGAACGCCCTGACGCAGGACTTCTACACGGGGAAGGTGGATCACAACCTGGGCGTCAACGACCGCATGTACGGCCGCTTCCAGTTTTCTCGGAATCCGCAGACAGTCGCCGCCGTTTATCCGAACGACTTTGCAGACCCCAGGGCGGGCACCCGCGCCAACCGGCACACCAATGTGACGGGAAGCTGGATCCACCACTTCTCTCCCACCCTGATCCAGGACGTGCGCATCAACTGGGGTCGCCGGTTGCACATCAACCGGTCTGCCGGACGGTTTTCCGGGAAGAACGGCGAGCTCAACGTGCCGGGCGTGAATCCGGAAGCTTCCGCGCGCATCGCGGTCAATGGCCTGACCAATCTGGGAGCTGGCAACCACGAGAGGATCCAGACACCGATCGAGACGTGGCAATTTGTGGACACTTACACGTGGATCCGAGGCAACCACCAGATCAAGTTCGGCGGCGAGTGGCGCTTCGCGATGAACGTGGACGACTTCAACCAGTCGACCGGAGGGCGGTTCAACTTTGGCAACCGGGCCACTGGCGTCGGCCTCGCCGAATTGCTTCTCGGCCACGTGGGTTCGGGACAGCTCGTCGACGCCGATATCCTTGAGAGCCGGACTGATTTTTATGGGGTCTTCATCCAAGATGACTGGAGGGTCACTCCTACGTTCACGCTGAATATCGGCCTCCGGTGGGAACTCGACACGCCAAGATGGGAACGACAGGACAACCGCCAGAGCGGTTTCGACCTCGATGAAATCAATCCGGTCTGCAATTGTCCCGGCGTGGTTACGTTCTCGGGACGGGACGGCCGCAGCAAGTACGCCCACGATTTCGACGCGAATAACTTCGGCCCGCGATTCGGCTTCGCCTGGGAGGCAGCTCGCGGATTCGTGGTCCGCGGCGGATACGGCATCAATTACAACGGCATGTACGCACGGGCCGTGCCATTCACGCTCTTCAACGGATTCAGCCTGAGCGGGTCGTTCACCTCGGCGGATGGTGGCTTCACCCGGGCGTTCCGATTGAGCGATGGCATGCCCAACGTGCCGCGTGAGGAACTAACGCCTGCGTTCGGCGCTGTGCCAATCGGAGACAGACCTCGCCTAGCTCCCGACTTCTTCCAGCAAAGCCAGCACAACGGCATGCACCAGCAGTGGAACCTGGGCCTGCAGAGGGAGCTGCCAGGCAACCTGCTTGCCGAAATCAGCTACATAGGCAACGTGGGCCACAACCTGGGCGGGGCCAACGTCAACATCAACATGATTCCGCTGGTGGGCGGTCGCGGGCCCGAGCGGCAGTCGCAGACGGCCAGGCCTTTCCCGCAGTTCAACACAGTCTGGCATGAGAGCCCGCCCTGGGGCAATTCCGCCTACCACTCGATGAACGTGAAAGCCGAGAAACGCTACTCCGGCGGGATGAACTTCCTAATGAACTACACCTGGTCGAAGTTCATTGACGACGTCGAGGCGGCGACGGAACTCGGGGGCGAGGTCGGCAACGGATACAGCCACATTGCGCTGCGACACCTCGACAAGGCACTCTCGGGCAACGACGTCCGGCACCGCTTCATCGGAAGCGCTGTCTACGAGTTGCCCTTCGGCGAGGGCCGTCCCATAGATTTCCAGAGCGGCGCCTTGGACGCCATTGTCGGGGGTTGGGGCATCGGGCTGATTGCCGAATTCCGTAGCGGCGTGCCGTTCGGCGTTGTCGAGAACACCAACCGCTCGAACACGTACGCCCATGTGCAGCGACCCAACATCATGGGGCCGGTCTCGATGTTGTCGAACTGGCGGGACGACGTCAGGGCGAACAACTACTTCGAACCGTCTCTGTTCGCGGCACCCGGACCCGGTGGAATCGGGAACAGTCCCAGGAATCTCTGCTGCGGACCCGGCTTCAACGGATTCGACCTCTCGGTCCACAAGTGGTTTAGCTTCACCGAGCGGCACCGGCTGCAACTTCGTGGGGACTTCTACAACCTGTTCAACCGCGCTGTGTTTGCGAATCCGGAACTGCGTCGTGGCCGAGGGGCGTTCGGACGGGTCGCGAACGTCCTAGTCGGCTCGAGTGGCCGTCTGGCGCAGATCTCGCTTCGCTTCGAGTTCTGACGCATTCAACCGGGGGCCGGTTCTACGAATCGCGCTTTCCGCCCCCAAGTTGAACCGAAGATCAAGGCCCTCGTTGGTCTGAGGCGGAGCCGCGCTAATACGTGGTCCAGGAATCAAGCAGAGCCGGAGGAAGTTCAGGAGACTCTTTCTCGGGAGTGAAATTGGAGGCGAGGTATTCGTATAGCGCCTCGAACTCGCTGTCCGTCAGCCCCTCGACCCGCTCGCGGTGCTCCAAGCTGCTGCGGTACCAAGCTGCCTCGTCCAAAGGCAGCACCAAGATCGGCACAAGCACATGGCAGCTTTGACAGTTGTCCAAGACGAGGTCACGCCCGGCACCCTCCGGAAATACGTCATTGATGTTGAACGCGGACCAGTCGCGAGGTGCATCCTCGACGGCAGCGGGCTCCTGTGGACTGGGCTGAACTTGGCCGCAGGCTGACAGCGCGATCCAGACCGCCAAGCCTAGGCCCGCCATCGCGGCGCTGACGCGTAGCTCAACCCCGCGCTCGCCCGACTGAGCACTCAGATGCCGGATTGCCATTAGAACGGCGCGCAGCCACCTTCTAGGAACTGGGGCGGAATGGCAGGCTCGGGTTTGGAGTAGTTGAAGTTCTCACTCAGGTACGCGAACAGGACTTCATAGTCGGCGTCGTTCGTGTCGGGCAGCTTGTCGCGGTGATCCTGCTTGAGGCTGGCCCATCGGGCCTGCGTGCGCTGGCCAATCGCGGCGCAGGCCGCTGCATGGCAGGCCCCACAACTGTCCAGCACCATCGACCGTCCAAGCCCTTCCGGGAAAATGTCCGTCAGCGATGCCGCTGCGGCGACTGCCGGAGCGGACTCCGTTGCCTGCTCGGCTTCCTGCTCAGTCGGACTAGACGCCCCGCCGCATCCGGCCATAAACAGCGTGAGTGCAATGATCACTCTCGAGTCAATCGACATACACGTCCTCCGGCGTCTGCTTGGGCTTCTGGATTCTTCCTTTGAGGGAAAAGACCGGCACCACAAGCTCGGAGGTTGCTGCGTGGGCTGGAAAGCCATCCTCCGCAAGCCGCCTAAGTGCGTCGCTGACCGGCTCGTCGTAGAACTGCTCGCTGCACTTGCCGCAGACCAGCGCAGGGATATCTTCTACGATGGCCACGCGGTCTCCCTGCCAGATGGCCGTGCGCATGGTCTTGGCGACCATGGCAGCCTGACAACGCGGGCAAACGGCTTCGGCTGCTGGTTCTGTTGTCAAGTCCGCTCCCGAATCCAATGCGGCGAAGCACGCGTCCCCGCCGAATCAAGAGCATAGCGCTCGCCAGAGCCCCCGGCTACCGCACTCCCCCGCCCGTTCCGCTTCAGGCGCGGACGAGCTGCTTCGCGGCATCCACGATCTTGGGCATGTCGGGACGCAACCAAGACATCATGCCGGCCGCTCCGGGCCCCGGCACGTCAGGAAACGCGATGCGGCGCGTCTTGACCCCGGGCAGCGCCTGTGCCACCTCGGCAACGACATGGGCTCCAAAGCCCGCCGTATAGTGCCCGTGCTCGACCACCAGCAGGCGTCTCGTCTTGCGCGCCGAGGTCACGATGGTGTCCACGTCCAGCGGCTTCAGAGACCGGGGGTCGATGAACTCGACGCTGATACCCGTCTTGGCAAGCTGGGCGACGGCACGCCCGGCATCCACAGTCGCGGGTGCCCAAGCGACCAGAGTGAGATGACTGCCCTTATTGCGGACGACAGCCTTGCCGAGCGGCAGCTCGTAGGCCTCGTCAGGAACGTCCGGCTGGCTGCCTGACTTGACTTCCGGGTAATCCAGGTAGACGACCGGGTCTGGATCTCGGATGGCCGAGATCAACAATCCCTTGGCATCGTAGGCATTGCTCGGTGCGACGACCTTAACGCCCGGCAGGTTAGCGAACATCGCCTCCGCCCCGACATCGGTATGCTGCCCCGCGCTGCCGCGCCGGCGCCCCGCGCCATCCACCCAAAGAACGAACGGCATGCTCGCCTGGCCACCCGTCATCGAGCGCAGCTTGCCGGCTTGGTTGTACACGTATTCGATAGCGAAGATCTGCGCCATCGAGGGCAACCGAGCGATGGCCTTCGATCCCGCTGCAGCCACGCCGATGGCGACGCCCGCGATCCACGATTCGTCGATAGGCCAGCCGCGGCCAGAGGTCCGCAGGTCACCGAACTCGCCGACCAGATCGAAGACTTTCCCGTCAGGACCGATCGTGGTGGGCTTCTGGTACTCGTAGTAGTAGACCATGTCCGGGTCTGCCCGCATTTCTTGTGCAACCGCCTCGAGCTGGGCGTAGTAGTACGACTTCTTGGCCATGGTGCTTCCTCCTCTTCGCTAGGTTGCGACCGCGCCCTTGCGGTTGTAGAACTGGCTGGCGAGGACAGCCCCTTCTGCGTGTGTGTTGAGCACGCCGGCGGCCGGATCCGGATCGGCGCCGTTGCGCGCGAATTCCACCGAGGCATCCACGGCCGACTGCGCATCCTCCTCGATCTTGGCGAGTTCTCCTTCCTCTGCGAGGCCCTTGGCCAGCAGCCAGCGCTTGTAACGCGGGAGCGGGTCGCGGGTCATCCAGCCGCGCACTTCGTCGTCCGTGCGATAGGGAAGGCCGACCGCGCCCTTCTGCCCGAGTCGCGCCCCAGCGAAGCCGCTATGGTCGTACCAGCGGTAGGTCAACGCCTCGATCACGCTTGGTCCCTTGCCAGCTTGCGCCCATTCGACGGCCTGCTTGGTGGCGTTATAGACCGCCGCTACGCTGTTGCCGTCCACCAAGTGGTGCGGCAGGTCGAGGCCCTTCGTGTAGTCGGAGATATACTTCGTCGGCGCGGTGTCGGCCACCGGGATGGCCATGTACTGGAAGTTGTTCTCGTTGACGAAGATCACGGGAATGTCGAGGTTCTTGCAACTCCGCACCGCGCTGAAGTAGTAAGGAGAAGCCGCCGCGCCGTCCCCGAAGAACGCAACCGCGACCTGCTTGGTGCCGCGAATCATGCCGCGCAGGGCTGCCCCTGCAGCCATGTAGAAGCTGGCCCCGACGATGCCGTTCATGCCCATGATCCCCTTGGACATGTCGGTGATGTGCATCGAGCCGCCGTAGCCCTTGTTGTAGCCCGACTCCTTGAAGAAGATCTCGGCCGACATCCGATTCAGGTCGCCGCCCTTGGCGATCAGGTGCCCGTGCCCGCGATGTGTGCTGGCGATGTAGTCGTCCTCGTTCAGAGCCCCGATGACGCCCACCGCAACGGCCTCCTCGCCGACATAGGTGTGAAAGGCTCCGTAGAGCCCGTCCTCGCCGGCAAGGAAGAGATCCTTCATGGTGGTCTCCCACTTTCGGCTCGTGCTCATCAAGCGATAGAACTCGAGCAGCTTCTCCTTGGGCTCGCCCGCAAGGACTGACGAGTCCTCGCCTCGCGTGGGCATATCCTCGGGAGGCAAGAAATCCAAGGCGTAGCCCGGCTTCCAAGCATTGCTTCCGCCCGGACCGGCTGTGGCGAGCCGAACGGTCTTGTCGAACTCCGCGCCTGTCACGCCCCGCCCACTCGCGGACTGCTCGCCACACGCCGTGATGACGGTCGCGGTGGCACCAGCGGCGCTCATAGTCTTGAGCAAGGTGCGCCGGTCGACCCTGCCGATGCGATCTCTCATAAGATTCGCCCTCCTAGTCCGGTTATAGGCGGTCCTCCAAGCCTGAAGCCTTGAGAGGCACCGCTACGGCACTGGCAGTGTAGCGATGCGTGCGGCGCGTGGCAAGCCTAAATTGGCAGAAACTTGGCCGATCAGCGGAGGCTTTCCGGAGGCCCCACCCCCCGAACACCGCGAGACGGGAACGGGCGTGGGCTTTATCCAGACAAACGTGCCAAGCGACAGCGGCGCGCGCGTCGCAATCGCAGCACGGTCAACCTCGTCAAGCGAGGGCCTTGATACGACCGGCCTAAAGGCCTACTCGCAGAAAATGCTCCTCACAGCACTACGAGGTTGTTGGAATTCGCCGCCTTTACGGCTGATAGGGCAATCGTTTGGTCGAAGGTGACAAGGCGGCCGCCGTGCTGAGCCGCGAGACCCAACAAGTAGGCATCCGTGACCTGCCTATGGCCATGAATGCGAGAACGATCGAAAATCGTCTCGTCAAGAATAGATATTCCGCTGCTCCAGTATTCATGGTGCGGGGAGGAAGTTGCGTAGGAAACCAACTGGAGCGCCCTCCGAAGCGCGACCGGGCTTGGATAGCTCGGCTGAGACAGGATACGAACGCAACCGTTCTGGGTTGTGGCGCATGATGCCCAACCGTGCCGGACTTCCTGCTCGAACCAGCGCCTAGCCTGGTCGTGGTGAATGTGGTCGCGATCGAGAAGGGCCAAGAGGCAATTGATGTCTAGCAACGCACGCATGGGGAGATCACGCCGGACTAATACGGGCCCTCGTCACGAAGCTGATCGATCAAGTCGTTAGTGACGGGCCTGCCGCGTTTCGGCAGCGGGCGGAAGCCGTAGAAATTGGCGTTCGCATCTTCCGCGCCACTGTACGAATCACCGTTCAATCCCTTCCGGGCCAGTTCCGAGACCACTGCTCCGATGCTGGTCCGGTTGCGACGCGCCAAGCCTCTGGCGGCAAGCAGGACATCATCGTCGAGATTGATGGTGGTGCGCATTCATCTGATGTTAGCACATCAGATTGCTATCGAGCCCAGCGAGCATTGCCAGTGGTCACCTGCCCGCCCACAGCCTGACGGATCAGGATCTGTCCAAGTCGCGTACCCGGCTCCTCGTCTCCCGCCCGGATCCGCGAAACACTCCGGCTGGCTAATAGAGGCTATATGCCTCTGCAGCATCCATAATCAGGTCCGCTGTGTTCGTGAGCCTGGCATAGGTCGCATTCATTCGCTGGCGCAAGTATCCCTCGGGATCGACAACTTGCGGTATGTGCATGCGAAATATGGCAGACCCGGCCATCCTCCTGAGCGACATCACGAGTTGGCCGGCTTCAATCCTCGGGTAGAACACGCTTGCGAACGGAGTCAGGATGGTCGGGCTGACGAGGTCGTCGGCCATCGTGTCATAGACCGCCAGCAGCGACCGGATCTCGCCCGCGAGTTCGCTGGACAGCGTTTCGTCTCCGACTAAGGTAGCTACGAACCAGTTGTACTCAAGAGCTGCCAGGCCAATCTCGAGCGACGTCAGTCTCGAAGCCCCCGTAGAGGTGCCGGCGATGAGATCCAAGATTCCCTGGGCAGTGTCGTAGCCGGGCACTGCCAGCTCGCCATGCACGCCATAGCGTTGCCGGACAGTGTCGACATCGAGGTCTTCTGTGCCGGTCAAGACCGGCGAATCCATATCAACGCGCTGTGCGGACGCCACCGTTCTGGCAACGTCTTCCAGCTCCGCAGGGAGCTCCGCCGACGACGCCGTGACAACGCACAGCGTTGCGGACAGCATGATGTTCTTGATAACTGCGTCTCTCATTTCGAACTCCTCCCTGCCATCGCTCCGCAAACCCGCCGTCGATGAATGCGTGCGGCTGGCCGAGTTTCCACGGAAGCGTAACACGAGCCCCGCGAGGTACTTGATGCAGAAACCGACTCGATTGCTTGAACAACTCAGTCCTCATTGTGTCCCACGCTGCCAACCCAATGTCGTGCACGGCCAGCGGGCATACGCTCCGAGGCGCCCGCGGAGCGTCGCTCATCTATGCCGCAAAGACGGAGCTGACGAGCCGGCTAGGAGCAACCCGCACTCTCGCATCCGAATCTCAGGAGTTGAGTGAGCGAAGGACACCCGCATGCCAAATTTCCAGTGCCCCGGGGGCAGACTCCCTCTTCGAAGTCCATCAAACCGCCTATCGGCGGGCAGTTCGAGCGGACCGGCGGCGTCATTCAGACCGCGGGACCGTAACCAACCGGCCGCCGTCCGCAATCGACTCCCTCGCAGCCTGGCAGACTGCCTCGTTGTACCTGCTGTTCGAAGGGGTAGCTAATATTCCCGCAGATTCGATCTCGGCGATGATGGCTCTTCTCCGGTCTTCCGAATCAGCCTCGCGCTCAACGCGTATGGCTTCTTCCACGATGTGCCTGACCGAACGCACGCCGTAGCCGGTCGGCACAAGGCCCGGCCCGCCGAGGTCTTGGTACAGGAAATAGTCGGGGCTTGGCTCCGCATACTGCGTCCCACCAGGTCCGGACGCCACCTCGCCGAAGCTGTAAGCAATCCCTCGATACTGGTCCGAGTGCTCTAGCAGGGCTCCCCTGCCGCTTCCCGTGCAGTACAGGGTCATGCCCTGGGTGTTCGGCCCCGGCGCAGCATCGGGAAAGCTCAACGAGTTCTGGACATTCAAGCAGGCGCCGTTCTCCCACAACACGCGCGCGTCGGTCCACAAGTACCCTCGGTCACCGTTCGGCAGCTCGTCGAGAATTCCATAGACCGAGACGGCTGTGGGCAACAATCCGGTCACGAAATGCACCAAGTCCACGTAGTGGCAGCCGATGTACACGAACGAGTCGGTGGCGTCAGCGGCGAACCAGTTCTGAAAGTTCGAGTCACGGTAGTGCCATTTCTCCATCAAGCGCGCGGTCCCAAGCTTGAACTCGCCGAACTGGCCCCTGCGATAGCGGTCTCGCGCCATGATGCTCCTTGGATCGAAGCGCTTGTGGTATTCCACACCCACCAACAGTCCGCGCGCGCGGGCCTCGCGTTCGATCTCGAGCGAGTCCGCGACCCGCAGCACGAGCGGCTTGACGCAACAGACGTGCTGACTGGCGCGCAGCGCATCAAGCACCACTGCTCGATGTAGTTGGTCCGGCACCGCTACCACGACCACGCTGCGCTCGGGCAGCTCTGCGAGCAACGACCGATAGTGCTCAGGTCGCGGCTCGTCCGACGAGGCGGTCGGATCTAGCGCCGCCCGAAAATCGACGTCCGGAAAGGCGCGCCGGAGCATGGGCGCCTGCGCCAGTGCCTCAACCGAGCTCTTGCGCTGGGAACAGACAGCTACTTCGCCGACCGCACCCTCTCGCCGCATTTGCAGGAGCGCGGGGAGGATCTGGTCATGAGCGATCATGCCGGCCCCTATCAGCAGGACCGGCGTTTCCGAAACGTGGCGACTCACTCTATCTCCTGCGGATTATAGTGCGCCAGGCCACGCTCGCCTGAGCGAGCCCCGGCACCAAGCGGCGGTCGCACGGCTCGGGGGATATTCGGAGCGGCGACCACGCCAGCCGGCCAGCGGTCGCAACCACACGGACAGCAACCGAGGGCTGCAATTCCGGGCGCCGTCCACACGACGTCACCACGGCGTGGAGCGTTCCGCGTGCACATGGTCGGGCAGTCTGTAGCTGATGCCTTCCTCGTCGAATTCTGATACGTCCATCAGGCCTGTGAAGTTGGTGTAGTTGTTGTTCTGGACGAATCCCGGGAAGAGCTTGCCCACGAGCCGGTTGTAGTGGCCCTGCAAGCGAAACCAAGGCAGCACGCCAAAGGTCGATTGGGACGGGTACATCAGAGCGTCAGCGAGTTCGTTGCCGATGAGTGCGCGCGATACGCTGTAGACGTATGTTGACAGGTCACGACGATCTTTCGGGTCTGTTATTCCGGCCACCAATGGGGCAGAATTGACAAGAGAATTAGCCATCGCTATCGAATCCTCATCTGGGTCTGGCTCACAGCAATAGCCAACTTCGAAGATCTTTAGTGCCTCTTCCATATCTCGAAATAGGATCGTCTCAGGTATGCCCATCAGTAAGCCGGAATAGCGCCAAATTTCTAGAAAACTCCGCGCTTCTTCCTCCGTAAATTTCGCCCCCAGACTCTTCATGTGTTCCAGTAATCGCGCGGAAAACGCGGTGATCGAATAGCCAACGTGTGCTGAACTTACAGGCTCTCCCCATGACTCTGTTTCCCAATCATCAGAGTTCTTCAAGAGGTGCCTAACTTGTGCATGGATCAGTCGCACGCGGACAGAGAGTTTCCATCCGTCGCCATCCCGCAGTAAGCCACCGGGCATGAAGATCTCGACCATGTGTCGGTTATTCTGCTTCAGTCGCCTGACGCCTGTGTCACGAACGCGCCCAGTAATGAAGAATGATTTGCTTATGTTTGTCGAAAAACCTTCGACCAAGACACCACCGACGAATCCGGCCAAAACAATCTTTGAATTTCGATGAAACATCTTTATCCCGGGAATGAATGACTCGTAGTCAACCCAATCCGGCACCACACTTGCACCTGCGAAAAAATCCCTTATAACGGATGGTGCACCAACTAACTCATCTTCTCTTCGATCCATCGCGGCATTGATATATTGTGTTGATAAACTTCGATCGAGTGTCGATAATTCCTCGATTAGGGCATCAGCTTCAGGATCTCCGATTGTTGTGTGCGTGATGTAATTGGAAGCGATGTCTGGATCGATTTCGGATGCTTTCCGAAACCCCTCGGCGTAACACGTTGGCATTTGCTTCGGCTCGGAAGGCAGGCTCATCTCAAACCTCTTCCGGGGCCCTGATGACCCGGTGCCGATGGGCGTGCCGAGATGGTGAAGCCAACCGGCTGTCGCGCTGCCCTCCGATCCTTCCGGACTGTACTCCGGCCCAAGCTGTCGCCGGAAGACCTCGGCTCTCTCCGACGCAGCCCCGGGGGAAGCGCGCAAGGCCGAACGGAATCACGCTTCTGTGGCCTGCTACGCCAACCGGGGCCGCCCGGGCCGAGCAGCGGGGTCGACTCGATTTCCACATAGCGCCCCAATCCGGACTACATTTCGGAAGCAGCCGGATCCGTACTAGCGGAGTGGTGTTCTCGCAACGTCTAGGCTTCACGGCGATGGCTCTTGCCGCTGTACTTCTGGGGGGGATCCACACATGTATGGCACGAATGCGACATGAGAAAAAACCCCGAACGGCATGATTCTATCACAACATTTTCCTTCCGGACTGTAATGGGCGTTCTGGCCTGCGATGTCCGGGTCCGACCCGATCAGAATGGCTTGGATTGACGGACACGCCAGCCAGCGACCACCGCTATCGGCATTGCGGCTCCCCGCTGCCCTCCAACAGCAAGCCCACACATCAGCCTGCCAGTTGCAGGCGAAAAGCGGGAATGGCGGGATCCTACTACGCGGCTGTCGGGGCTTCCGATGATATCTTCGGCGCGGAGTGGCACCGCCAGAAGCTGGTGGAAGCCTGCCTGCTCAAGCAGGTCTCGGCGGCGTGGGGCTTGGAGGCTTCAGCTCGGGACAGTCGCGAGAGCGGGATTCTCGACGGTTTCCCCCGCGTGCGGGTAGCGGGAAGGCCCGCGTCATTCCGGAACGGTGCGCGATGACCCGCTGTTCGGGTCCCTGTCGGCATTGCCGTGCAAGCACCATTGGACCGCAAGTCGGAAGTCGTCAAGGATCAGATAGAGAGCGGGCACCAGCAGCAACGTGACGAGTGTTGCGAAGAGCACTCCATAGGCGAGCGCGACTGCCATCGGAATCAGGAACTGCGCTTGCAGGTCGCTCTCAAACATCAGCGGCGACACGCCGGCAGTTGTGGTCAAAGAAGTCAGGATGATCGCTCTGAAGCGCGACTCGCCCGCTATGCGAACGGCCTCGAAGCGCGAAGCCATTCGTCCCGCGTGATCTTGGACGAAGCTCACCAGGACTAGCGAGTCATTCACAACCACTCCCGCCAGTGCCACCACACCGCACGTGGAAATGAACGTCAGCGGGATACCCATGATCACGTGGCCCCATATTGCTCCGACAGCGCCGAACGGCACGGCAGAGAGGACGATGACCGGCGCGACATAGCTCTTCAGGGGAACCGCGAGAGTCACGAACATCACACATAGAGCAATCGCTAGCGCGGCCGCCAGAGCCTCCGTGGCCTCGATCAACTCGGCTTGATCACCAAGGAATGCGTAACGCACCGAATCGTGGTTTTCCAGCAATGCGGGAAGAAAGCTCGTCTCGAGGTCCGCGAGCACCTGCTGGCTGGTCGTCACCGACGCATCGACTGCCGCCAAGACATTGATCGACCGATTGCGGTCCACTCGCGTAATCGACGCGGGCCCGCGACCAAGGGTTGCTTCCGCAACCGTCGAGAAGGGAACCTCGTCCCCTCCCGGGACACGGAATCGCATGCCCTCGAGGTCGCCGACGGAACGCCGCTCCGTCTCCGGGTAGCGCACCATGACGCGAACGTCCTCCCGGCCCCGCTGGATCCGCTGGACTTCCTCCCCGAAGAATCCCTGCCTCACCTGGCGTCCGATTTCGATCAAGGAGAGGCCCATGGTCTCGCCCTCGGGAGCGAGGGAGAGCTGGATTTCGGGCTTCGCCCCACGCGAGGTGTCGGTAACGTCGAAGACTCCCGGATACTGCTCGAGCCGCTCCTTCGTCTTGTTCACCGCCGCCTGCATCTCTTCCAGGTCCGCTCCGTTGAACTGAATGTCGATCGCCTTCCCTCCTCCGAATAGCGCGTGAGTGATCGAGAGTTCGCTGGCCCCGGGAATCCGGCCGATCTTCTCTCGGAGCCGGCGAGCGATCTCCTCTGCTCGGACCGTCCGGGTTTCAGCTCGTTTCAGCTCGATGTTCACCTCCGCCAAGTGCTCGCCCTTGGGCGGGTTGATGCGAGCAGTGGGACCGCCAAGTACCAGCTGGTACGGCTGTTCCCCGATCGAACTGAGGATGTGTCGAAACTGGTCGCTGCCTTCCTCCCGGGCGATCTCCTCGCGAAGTGCGAACGCGGCCTGCTCCACCCGTCCGACCGCGGCCCTCGTCGCGTCGACCGGAGCTTCCTGTGGCATCGTCACGAAGGCGACGACCTTGTCGGACTCGTCGGTAGGAAGGAGAATGACCTTGATCCGCCCGCTCGCGACGAAGGCACCCGTCAAGGCCATGCAGGTCAGGGCGATCGCGAGGGTCAGGTACCTCCAGTGGAGCGCGCCCCTCAGAACAGGCCTGTAGAGCTCCCTGGCGATCCATTCGAGCGACATCGAGAACCGGTCGCTCAAGCCGTCCCAAGCGCGGACCACAAAGCCGCGCGAGCCCTCATCGTCTGACTGGCGGTGAGCCAAGTGGCCGGGCAGGACGAAGATTGATTCAACGAGCGAGAAGAACAGGACCGGTATGACGATCAACGGGATCGCCACCATCAACTTCCCTTGTGTGCCCGGCACGAAGAACATGGGTGCAAAGGAGACCATCGTCGTCAGTACTCCGAACACCACCGGCACGCACACCTCCCTCGTCCCCTCGATGGCCCCCGTCACGCCGTGCTTGAGCTTGGCTTGCTTGCTGTCGATGTTCTCCGCGACGACGATCGCATCGTCGACCACGATGCCCAGCACCAAGATGAATGCCAGGAGCGAGATCATGTTGATCGTCACGTCCAACGCCGGCATCAGCGCGAAGGCCCCCATGAACGAAACCGGAATGCCGATCGCGACCCACAACGCGAGTCTCAGGCGCATGAACAGAGCCAAGACGACGAAGACCAGCAAGAGCCCCGACAAGGCGTTCTCGACGAGCAGGCGGGTCCGGCTCCGCAGGGTATAGGCCCAGTCTTGCCACGCAGCCATCTTGATGCCGTCCGGCAGGCTGGCAGCGGCGCCCTGCACGTACGCATACACGGCGTCCGCGATATCGGTTGCGCTTTCGCTCCCGACCCGGTAGACATTGAGGACCACGGCTGGCGTTCCGTCGAGCGCGGTCGAGCTCGCGATTTCTTCCAATCCGTCGACCACCTGTGCCACGTCTCCGACGCGAATCATGGTGCCGTCAGGACGCCTGACGACGGGCAGCGCTTCGAACTGAACTCCGGTGTCGGCCCGCCCGCTCGTCCGGAGCATGATCTCGCCGCCGGGGGTCTTGACAGATCCGCCCGGCAAGTCGACCGAAGACCGGCGGACGGCGGCTGCGACGTCGTCGAACGTCAGGCCCCAGCGCCGCATCGCCTGCTCCGAGACCTCGATCGAAATCTCGTATGGCGGAACGTTGGCCATCTCGACCTGGGAAATCTCGGGAAGAGCCTCGAGATCCCGCCGGGCTTGCTCTCCGATTCTCTTGAGCGTGGGCAAGTCCGCAGCCCCATACAGGACCACGCCGATCACCTCAACGCGTAGCGGAATCGAGCGGACTACCGGTCTTCCCGCGTCTTCTGGAAAGGCCTCTATGCCGTCGACTTTGGACTTTATTTCTTCGCGAATCTCATCGACGTCGTAGCCGGATCGAACCTCGACCACTGCGACGCCGATCCCCTCGTCAGCCGTCGACGTGATCTTGTTGACTCCCTCGATTCCCTGAAGCGCTTCCTCGACGAGAACGCACACCGATTCCTCCACATCGGGGGGTGAGGCGCCCCGATAGGGAACCGATACCGTTACAACGTCAAGAGTGACATCGGGGAACAGGGTCGAGTTGAGACCGGCGATCGAAAGTGCGCCTGCTGCAACGATGACGAATAGCAGCAGGTTGCCGACGACGCCGTTCCGCGCGCACCATGCGACAGGGCCGTTCACCAAGCTCCTCCGCTAGCTGTCGGCGCGGGCCTCATTCGCCGCATGCCTCGGAAACGGACTCGCAGGGCCGGGCGCGGGGAGAGCGTCTGCCGATCCCGATCGAATGCGGCGGGATCTCGTCCATTCGTTCTGCGCTTGTTGCCACGCTTCGCAACCGAAGGCAGCTTTCGTGACGGCTGCGATTCCGCTCGATCATCGCCGTTAGCCGAGAATATCACGGCGCACCTGCGAGGACGCACGGGCCCCCTCCCCGCTCGACCGCGCCCTGCGTGAGCGCTGCCAAGGCTCGACGTACTGGATCACATGCACGCTGGGCCTAGCTCGGACCTCTTTCAGAGCAAGGTCAGCCGCTTCGACTCGCTCGAGCCGCACTCAAGCAGGGGCTTGGCGCACTACGATTCCCTATCTTTTCCTGCCCTTCCCAGAGGTAGATGGCGGCCGCCTCAACACGATCCTCGCAATCCCCTCCAGCATGGCCCGGAAGTACGCCCGATGCCTCGTGTCGGCAGGCCATGAGTCCTCGAACACCGCGCTTTCCGCCAACTCGTAGTCGAACGGGAACCGATTCGCCGTCAAGGCCGGCACGAAACTCCATCCGGCCGCCCCTTCCAGAAATGCTTGCGCAATCGACGCCTCGCGTGCCAGCTCGGCATTGGTCGCGGCCAAGCCATTGCTGTCACTCACCATCAACACCGGCCGCCCGTATTGCTTGAATTGCTTGGAACGCGCCAGCTTCTCCGAAGGCGTGCGGCCATCGCCCTGCAGCAGGACTAGATCGCACAGGCGCGCGAGTGACATCGGGTAGAGCATCCCGGAACCGCTGGAAGCGCCGATCGGCAGGCTGAACGAGGCGCGCTGAAACTGCTCGCGAACGGCGCGGATCAAATACTCCACGTAGCGCGGGACGAAGCGGCGATGGTCCCAGCGACCCTCGGGCTCGTCCCATGCGTCGGCGACATCGACGATGACGTTGCGGGCGTCGCGTTCGATCAGGTGCCGGGCGACGTTGCCAGCAGCGGCAACGATTGCCTCGGGAGACTCCAGAACCTCGTCTTGGTCTTGCTGAAACAGCACCAAGCACACGATCAGGCCGCGTTGGTCGGCCGCCTCGAGCAGCTTGTCCAGCCGAGCCATCCACTCTGGCTTCAACGACCCATCGGGATTGTAGGCGCTGACCAAGGCTCCGGCCTTTTCCCCGAGATCGGCGCTCACGCCCCTCTGAACGCCGTTGGACTCGCCCTCGTAGCGGGGATTTCCGCCTTGCAGGCCCACCACGATGCCGGCCACGCCATGCTGCTTGTAGACATCTAGGCGCTCGATCACGCGATCGGTGTTCGCGCCAGGATCGAAGGGCCGCTCGTTGAGCCACTCGTCGTCGAAGATGGCCTGGCTCACGCGAACCAGCGCGAGGCTGCCCCTGACCTTTCCCCGAAAGCGACCGCCCGCATACGTCGGGCTCCAGTCTGAAGACGGGCCGCCGCGCACGTAGAAGCGATCCGCTCCATAGCGCGGCCCGAGCATGGACCCCGTGGCGATTTCGATCGCAGCCGCGGGCACAGCGAACAGCAAGAGCAGTCCGGCCAGCACCGGACAGCTGAAGTACGACGTCAGCCTCATGCCGATTCGGGAAGAACTAGAGACTTGGTGATAGTAGCACGGAGATAGCGCCCTGGCTGAGCGTGAAGGCAGCTGGGTCGGAGCGGGCAAGCCGGGACAGCGGTTTGCTAAACTTCGATTTCTCTCGTTCCCATCACTAAGGAGACTCTCAGACTTCATGGCTAGACCCGTCACCCTGTTCACCGGCCAATGGGCCGACCTTCCGCTCGAGGTGCTCGCGCGGAAGGCGAAGTCATGGGGCTACGATGGCCTCGAACTCGCATGCTGGGGCGACCACATGGACGTCTCCAAGGCTGCTACGGACCTAGACTACTGCGCCAAGCAGAAGGCCATCCTCGAGGACAACGACCTGCAATTGTTCGCGATCTCGAACCACTTGGCGGGACAGCTCGTATGCGACCCCAACGACGACGCGCGCTCCGACCTGTTCGCTCCGGACGAGGTTGCGGGCGATCCCGAAGGCAAGCGCCAATGGGCGGTGCAGGCAATGAAAGACACGGCGCGATCGGCCAGCAACCTGGGGCTCAAGGTCGCCAACGGCTTCACGGGTTCGTCGATCTGGCACATGCTGTACAGCTTCCCGCCGGTGTCCGACGAGATGATCGATGCCGGGTTCGCCCACTTCGCCGAAATGTTCAACCCGATCCTAGACGTCTTCGACGAAGTCGGCGTCCGATTCGGCCTGGAAGTGCATCCGACCGAGATCGCCTTCGACATCTACACGGCCCACCGCGCCTTGGAGGCAGTCGGCCATCGGGAGGCGTTCGGCTTCAATTTCGATCCCAGCCACCTGCACTGGCAGCAGGTGGATCCGGTGATCTTCATCCGCGAGTTCAAGGACCGGATCTACCACGTCCACATGAAGGACGCGGCGCTGCAGCTCGACGGCAAGTCCGGCATCCTGGCGTCGCACTTGAATTTCGGCCACCAAGACCGCGGCTGGGACTTCCGATCGCTCGGCCGGGGCGGGGTCGACTTTGAGGAGATCATCCGCGCGCTGAACCACATCGGCTACGACGGGCCCCTTTCCATCGAGTGGGAGGACAGCGGCATGGAGCGGGAGGCGGGCGCAGCTGAGGCCTGCGAGTTCACCAAGAGCGTCGACTTCCAGCCATCCTCGGTCGCCTTCGACGCCGCATTCGAAGAGTAGGCAGCGCCACAGGCGGGACCGACAGCGCCAATGCCGAATAGCGAAACGGGCGGCCCTGATTCGAGGCCCGCTCGCCGAGAAGCCTTGGAAGCCGGGCTGCTTTGGGCGTTGGCCCTTGTCACGACCGTGGGTCTGTCGTCCTGGCTGGGATCTGCGGACCCCGGCTCGGTCGCGGGCGTGCCACGCTGGGCAGCCTACGGCGTGTTCGGCCCTTGGCTGCTGTTCTTCTTTCTACACCTCCACTTCTGCCGCAGGCGCAGCTGAAGCGGAATCCGGGCGGACAACCGATGTACGAGGCAGCGCCGTCAGCGCGGGTCGCCTTTGCGGTCTACATCGTGCTGACCTTCCTGCTGGCCTATCTCGCCCGCCGCCAGTCAAGCGGGAGCGGCTTCCTGCGCGAGTTCTTCGTCGGGGGCCGCACGATCGGGCCTTGGGTGCTGGGCCTGACGTGGATCGCTACGTCGGCCAGCGGCGGGACATTCATTGGGACCCCTTCTCTCGGCCACGCCTACGGCTGGTCGGTGATGCTGTGGATTTCCGGCTACATTGTGGTTGCCACGACCGGGTTCGGCTTGCTCGGCAGGCGCATCGCCGAACTGGGCGAGAGAACAGGGGCGCTGACCTTCCCGGACCTGTTACGCGACCGTTTCCGCAGCAAAGCGATCGGGGCGATCTCCGGTGTCGCCATGCTAATCCTGCACACGAGCTTCATCGTCGCTCAGTACATCGCCGGGGCCCGCGTTCTGGAAGCGGCGCTGGGCGTGCCTTACGCCTGGGGCGTGGCCAGCTTCGCAGTAGTCGTAGGTCTGTACACGGCGTACGGCGGATTCCGGGCGGTCGCCTGGACAGACAGCTTTCAAGCCATCGTCATGCTTGTCGGAGTCCTGCTGACGGTCGGATTCGGGCTCTACAAGATCGGAGGCATGCAGGCCGTCTACGATGGCCTGGCGGCACAGTCACCGGACTTGCTCACTCCGCAAGGACCCGATGCGTTCCTGCCCCTGTCTGCGGCGATTTCGTTCTTCTTCGTGTGGCCGCTGGCGGTGGCTGGCCAACCCTCGCTGATCACGAGATTCCTCGCGTGCAAGGACACGGCATCCCTGCGCAGGGCGTCGTTGCTGATTGGCTGCTACATCCTGCTGCTGTATCCAGCGGTGATCTTCGTAGGCATCCTGGGCCGAGTCCTAGTGCCGGAACTCGCGGCGAGCGACCACGCCATGCCTGCGACGATCGTCGCCGCAGTGCCATCGGCGCTCGCGGGCCTGGTGCTGGCCGCACCGCTGGCGGCCATCATGTCCACGATCAGTTCGTTCCTGCTGGTAGCCGCAGGCGCCGTGGCGCGTGATCTCTATCAGCGCAATGCGCGTACACCAGTCAGCGAGGAGCGCGCCAAGCGTGCCACGCATCTCTCTATCGCGCTCACCGGAGTCGTGGCGGGGGTGTTCGCGCTTAGCCCGCCAGACTACCTGCAGTACATCGTGGTCTTCTCCGGGACAGGCCTAGCGGCTACTTTCCTGTTCCCCACCCTGCTGGCGGTGTACTGGCCGCGCATGAACCGCCCGGGCTGCATCGCCGGAATCTTGGCGGGCTTCCTCTCATTCTTGTTGCAATACGCGCTGTTCGGCACAAGGAGCTTTCTTGGACTGGACCCTTTTGTTTGGTCGTTGGCCGCCAGCGCCGCGGCGTGCGTCCTAGGCTCGAGGGCCAGCCCACCAGATCCTGCCGAATTCTTGTCGAAGTACTTCTCCAACGACGAAATCGCAAACCTTGGAACGTAGCGGCGACGCTATCGTCGCGTGCGGGCAGGACCCGGCTGGCGTGCCTAATATTGCCCGCTAACAGTAGCGCCGCCACAAGCGAAGTGCCGAGGCCCGCATCTATACGCGATCTTCTTCAACGGCACGCCACCGACCGTCAGGTGTCTCAGTTTGCGGGCAACTCAGCATTCCGCTCATGCCACCTCGATGTCGGTAAGCGCGAAGTCGTTTCCCTTGAATAGCAGCGGCTCGCCAGTCGACTTCGACGGCGCATACGCGAAACGATCCCCGTAGTTGAGCGCTGTTGGGTGGTTTCCCTTGCCAAAGCGCCGCCAGACCTGCCGCGTTGCACTGGCATGCGCCGACGTCACGGGCACGAACTCGACTTCCGCACGCTCCAGCAATCCATCAAGCTCGTGACCCGCTGCAGGTCCGTCTCTGCCTTCGACCACGATCACCGCCTCGAGCAAGTTTGCCGCGGAATTGCGCCGGGGCCACGCATATGTGATCGCGTCCGCAAAGCGAATCGCATCCGGCTCCCCGAGCAGAACAGCAAGGACAGCCGAGGTGTCGATGATCAGCTTGGCAGCCCGCGCTCGTCGTAGAGCACGTCGCCATGTTCCACGGAGGAAGGCCCGGGCTCCAAGAGGCTGGCACAGCGCTGTCCAATCGAGACGAGCTCGCGCGCCAACTCCTCGGAATCGCGTCTGCGCCTCTCGCGTTCCAAGCGTTCGCGCAGCGCGACGGTGATCGCTCCGGTCATGGTTTCGCCCGTCAATCGCGCCAGTTCGCGGGCCAGCGTGCAGGTCTCGTCGTTCTTGATACTGAGGCTCATTAGCGTTCCGTGGGTAGAAACGCCCACAGTGTTCTTACCAGACTCGACGTCTTGATCAATCGCAAGGATTGGCCGGCAAGCTCATGGCCGATCATTCCCATGCCGGGGCTGCTAAAGTTCCAACTTCCACGGCTCGCGATAGTCGCTCCGCAGATAGGTCTGGGCTTCCTTGTTCTCGGTCGTCTCGTTGACCGGGTCCCAGTCGACCCGCTGCCGGCTGCGCAATGAGACGTTGCCGAGCAACGCCATGGCGGTCGATTTATGCCCGATCTCGATGTCGCAGACGGGTCGAGTTCGGTTGCGGACGGCGGCGATGAAGTCGCGCCAGTGGTCGTCGGTACTGTGGTTTGCCGACTCACCGCGCGCCGCTTCCATGCGCTGTTCTACCCGCGGCTCGGGCTCGCGGTAGCGGCGTACTTCAGGCGCGATCTCCCAATAGCCGCGATTGACATACATGGTGCCCTCGGTGCCGTGGAACTGGATGCCGTAGCCCGGCTGGCCGCCGCTGAACGCGTTCGCGACTCGGTTCTCGTACGTACAGACAAACGTTGGGAACTCGTAGGTGGCCTGTATCGTGTCCGGTGTCTCGCGGTTGTCGGTCAACGCGTACTTGCCGCCGTAGGTGCTAATCGACCGCGGGCCCGGCTCGGCCATGGCCCACAGCACGATGTCGAGCAGGTGGATGCCCCAGTCGGTCATCATGCCGCCGGCGTAGTCCCAGAACCAGCGGAAGTGGGCGTACTGGTAGGGGTTGACGCCGAACCGGTTCTTGTTGAAGGGGCGTTCCGGGGCGGGCCCGAGCCACATGTCCCAATCCAGGTCCGCCGGCGGATCGGTGTCGGGCGGCACGCCGATCCCCTCGGGGAAGAGATTGGAGTAGTTCCACGTGCGCACGAAGCTGATCGTGCCCAAGCGCCCGCCCTGCACGATGTCCTTGGCTTCCGCGAAGTGCTTGCCCGAGCGCTGCTGCGTGCCCACCTGCACGACGCGGTCGTACTTGCGGGCCGCCTTGACCATCATCTGGCCCTCGTGGACGGTCACCGAGACCGGCTTTTCGACGTAGACGTCCTTGCCCGCCTTGCACGCCTCCACGCTCATGTAGGCGTGCCAGTGGTCGGGCGTGGCGATCAGGACCGCATCGATGTCCTTGTCTGCGATCAGATCCCGGAAGTCCGGGTAGATCTTGGCGTCTGGCACCATCTTGAGGGTCTCTTCAAGGTTCGGCTTGAACACCTCGCTGAGGGCGACGACCTGGATGTCGTCCGTGAGCCTGAGCACGCTGCGCAAGTTGTTGCGGCCGCGACGGCCACAACCGATCACGCCCAGCCGGATCTTGTCACCGTCGTTATCCCCGCGAGCGGCTCCGCTAGCGGCAAGCGCGGCCGAGGCCGCGACGAAAGTTCTGCGTTTCATGAGAGTTCCTTGCGGTATCGCCGTAGCAAGGGCAGAGCCCCACGTCCCCGCCATGCCCGGTTTTCACTATCTTCGCACCGTTCGCACCGACACTGGCGCTGCTGTGCTCAGCCGGGTCGAGTGACCTGCGGCTGAGACTCCCCCGGGCGACTCGACCCCACGTAGGCGGAAGCAGGCTGGAGCCCGGGACGGGGCAGCTGGGTCGACTCGCACGTTAGGGCCTTGGGGGCCTGCCACGGCTGTACCGAGGACGGCGAGCCGGACAGTCTTCGCTCTGCCCCCTCTGCCCGACGCCTGCCGCCCTTCCGGAACTTCAGGGGCAGGTCCGCGAAACCCGCAGCGGCTCGCCCGGGAATGTGCGCATCCTTCGATTGCCACTGACACCCAGCCCGCTCCGAACCAAGCTGCCCTCGCGAATGCTCTCAAGGGCCTGGGCGGCATAGATTGCCCATCTTTGGCATGGATTTGCCGATTTTGGGAATTAACGGCAGAAATCCGGCCCGCTCTGCGCTGGGATCGTACTAGGATCAGGACGACCCGAACGGCCCGGTTGCAACTGAGGGGTCGGCGGGGGCCGGCAGAGCGGTGCCCGCGAACGACCGGGATGCCAGAAAAGGGGGTATGTCGTATGGCACCATCAAGCTTTCGCACTGTCTCGGCCTTGTTGGCCGGACTCTTCCTTGTCGTGGCGATCACGTCTGCGCAGACCGACACCGCCACGATCACCGGTATCGTCACTGACAGCTCGGCAGCGGCCGTCCCAGGAGCGTCCGTCCAAGCGATCAACCAGGCTAATGGCCTTGAGTACACGGCCGAGAGCAACTCGACAGGCAACTACGTCATCACCGCGTTGCCCATCGGAACGTATGACTTGACTGCGACGAGCGAGGGGTTCCAGACCCTGTTCCGGCCGAACATCACGCTCAGTGCCGGCACGCGCGCTCGTGTGGACGTGGAACTCCAGGTTGGCTCCGTTACCGAGACCGTCGAGGTCACCGCGGAACTGCCGCTGCTGGAGTCGGAGACGTCCAGCTTGGGGCAGGCGATCGAGAACACCACGATCACGCAGATGCCGCTAAACGGCAGGAACTACCAGGAACTCGCGGTTCTGACGGCCGGAGTCCTCCCGAGCCGTCGGCAGAACTTCGTCGAGGACGCCTTCAGCGTTAACGGCGCAGGATTTGACCAGAACGTGTTCACTCTCGACGGTGCGGACAACAACAACTACTTCAGCGGGGTCGTGGTGGCTTCCAACCAAGCGGTGAAGCCCTCGATCGACGCCATCCAGGAATTCAAGATGGAAACCCACAACTACGGCGCGGAATTCGGCCGCGGAGGTGGTGCCATCGTCCAAGTGACGACGAAGTCCGGGACCAACGACATCCACGGGACGGCGTTCGAGTTTCTCCGCAACGAGGTGCTCGATGCCAACAACTTCTTCAACAGCGGGCGCCCGAAACCCCCGTTCCGGCAGAACCAATACGGAGCGACCTTCGGCGGCCCGCTCGTCAAGGACCGGATGTTCTACTTCGGCAGTTACGAGGGCACGAGGATCCGGGAGAAGCTAACGCGGCTCAGCATCATCCCAACGCCCGAGCAGATCGGTGGCGACTTTTCGGGAATAGCTGAGATCTATGATCCAGCTTCGCAAGCGGACGACGGGACGCGGACTCGGTTCGAGAATGACGTCCTGCCCGCAAACCGCATTGACCCGGTGTCGGCGAGGATTGTCGGGCTGTATCCGGAGCCGAATCGGGGCGGCCGGCAGAACTACCTCTTTAACCCGTCGCGAAATCGGGACGACGACAAGATCGACAGTCGCTTTGACTGGCGCGCAGCCGAGAACCACACGATCTTTGTCCGCTTCAGCTACCTGAACTTCGACCGCCTCGAGCCCGGGAGTCTCCCGATTCCGGCAAGCGGAGGCAACACCGCCACCCGCTTTTCCCGGGCCAGGACGGGGGTCGTGAACTGGACCGCAGCGTTGGGCGGCAGCATGGTCAACGAGCTCCGGGTTGCCTACAACCGGCTGGTCGGCGGCATCGACACTCCGACGCAGACGCAGCTTTGGAAAGAGTTTGGCTTCAAGGGACTGTTCGACCGCGAAGACATCAACGGCCTGCCGGACTTCCGGCCCTCCGGCTATCGAACCATCGGCGACCGCAACTTCGCCCCTGACCCCAGGAAGCAAGATGTGCGTCAGATTGTCGAGAGCTTCTCGATGACCAAGGGCAGCCACTCCCTCAAGATGGGCGTCAATGTCCGCAATTTCGTGCGCTGGTCGGGAATCACGAACTTTGCGAGGGGGCGGTTCTGGTTCAACAACCAGTTCACGCGCGCGGTCGCGGGAGTGCGAGGCGGGGGAGACGGCCTCGCTGACAGCCTGCTCGGCCTGACGAGCAACATGCGGTTCAGCACCCCCCTGAACGTCAGACGCCACGCCTACGCCTACGAGACCTACTTTCAGGACAACTGGAAGGTGACGCCGAAGCTGAGCTTGAACATCGGACTGAGGTACGAGTACCAGTCTCCATACGTCGAGCAGAACGATCGCGCGATGAACTTCATCATCGATCCTGAAGATTCGCGTTTCGGGACATTGATCCCGACGGGGAGCGGCGTGGAGGGCAGGTCGTTCCGCAAGCGCGACCTCAATGACTGGGGCCCGAGGGTGGGGCTGGCCTATCAAGTGACTCCGAAGACTGTCATCAGAGCGGGGTACGGCGTGTTTTACGTCGCGACGTTCAGGTTGCCCGTGCTGGCTGACCCCACAGCTAACCCTCCCTTCTACCTGCAGAACGACATCCCCACCCAAGCTGCGAGCTCGACTTCGCGGGTCGTCATCCAAGACGGCGTTCCGTCTGACGCGCTGGATCCGAATGTGATCGCGGGTCGTTCGCTCGTGGGGGTCTGGCCGTTCGCCTTCCCGAACGGCACGACGCATCAATGGAACTTCAACATCCAGCAGTCCCTGCCCGGCAACTCGCTCGTCTCCTTCGCCTACGTGGGGTCCAACACCGTGCGTACCGAGAGTGGCGCGAATCTCAACCAGCCGGAGCCGGGGCCCGGACCGAACAACCCTCGGCGCTGGTTCCCGCAATTCGCGAATATCAACACGAACCCTGCCGTCGGCGGTGCGAACTACCAGGGACTTGAGGCAAAGTTCGAGCGGCGTTTCGGCGGAGGATTCTCCGTTCTGAGCGGCTTCACTTGGAGCAAGACTCTCGTCAAACAGCTCGGCCAGAGGACCAGCTACTACCATCTGGCCCCAGAGAAGACCATCTCGCGCCAGCACATGCCGCAGCGCTTCTTCTACGCCGGCGTATGGGATCTGCCGTTCGGAGGCGGCCGCAGGTTCGCCACGCAAGGCGCTCTCGCCAAGATCATCGGCGGATGGCAGATCTCTCCGATCTTTGAGGCGCAGCGGGGCCTGCCGCTCACCCCCGGAGTCGCTGGCAACCCGGCCAACACGACCGGGGGCCAGCGTCCGAACCGGATCAGGGATGGCAACCTGCCCCGTAGCGAGAGGACGCCCGAGCGGTGGTTCGACATTGGGGCGTTCGAAGTACCCGACCGTTTCACGTTCGGAGACTCGGCGGCCTGGATCATCGAGGGTCCGGGCCTCGTCAACCTGGACGTGATGGTCTCCCGGACGTTCGATCTGAGCGAACGGTTCTCGCTCGACTTCCGGACCGAGTTCTTCAACCTGTTCAACGAGCCCCACTTCAACTTCCCGAATGGCACGATCAACCGGCCAGCCGGCGGGCGGATCTCGTCAACGATGGAGTGCTGCCCGGCCCGCCAGATCCAGTTCGGGATGAAGCTCATCTTCTAGCCGGCGGCGGGACTCGGGTCCCGCCGTCTTCGCACGCGGCCGGGTCGCTGTCAGCGGCGACCGGCCGCTTCCACCGCTCGCAGGTCCTGCTCGAGGTTGCGAGCCAGGTCCGACTGGCCCATCTCGTTCGCGAGTTCGAGCGCGCGGCGGAGATACTCGGCGGACTTGCGCGGCTCGTCGATACGCAGATGTGCATCGGCCAGGCCGTACAGGTACGTCGGCGTCCGCTCGTCCACTGGCTCCAGCGTCCGCAGCAAGTGCTGTATCGCCTCCTCGACGCGGTTATTGCGAACCAGGTCCTTCGCAACTTCGAAATTCGCGGGACGATTGGCCGGATCGTATTGCACGGCGAGGCGGTAGTGCTCGAGCGCCTCCGTGTATTTCCCAGACCGCTGGAGGACCCACGCCAGGTCGGCATGGGATGCGCCAGCGTGAGGGTTGATCTCCAACGCCCGACGAAAACTGGCGTCTGCCTCATCGAGCCTGTCGTGCTGAGCCATCAGAGTGCCCCAGTTGACATGCAGTTCCTCGGAGTCGGGCGCCAGCGCCAGGGCGCGGTCGTAATGGCGGGAGGCGTCTTTGAGACGCTCTAGTTTCCCGTACGCGGCAACCAGGTTGATGTGCGGCTGGGCGTAGCGGGGGTCCGCCTCCGCTGCCCGTCCATAAGCCCGCACTGCGTCCGCCAGCCGGCCCTCGCTCTCCAATCGGAGCCCTTCCTGCAGGTACTGCTGCCTGTCCCTCCGCAGGTTGCGGAGCGCCGCCACGAACGGATCGTTGATCGGTGGCTCCTGCCGGTCCCTGCCCGCGGCCTCCAGTTGCTGTCCGGCATCGCTCGCCCGTCCCAGGGACTGGTAGAGCATCGCCAGCCTGTACCGGACCGCGCCGGCTTCCGGTGTCAGCTCGACCGCCCGCAGATAGGACCGGAGGGCTGCGTCCGAGTCTCCGGCAGAATCCCGCGCCCGTCCTAGGCCATAGTGCGCCGCGGCGCTGGCCGGGTCCAGTTCGATGGCCTGCTCAAAGGCGCTCTGGCTTTCGGCCGGGCGGTCGTCGCTGAGGAGCGACTCGCCTTGCCGGATGCGTGCCGCCACAGAGTCCGGCTCGATTGCAGCCGCCCTGCCGAAGTGTTCCACCGCTTGCGAGTGCTGTCCCAATTCCGCAAGGACTAGCCCGAGGTAGTACTGCCACCGCGCTTCGTTTGGGGCCAACGCGGCCGCGCGGCGGTATGCTGCAGCGGCTTTATCGCGGAGTTCGTAGGAGTGCAAGGCCATCGCCAATGCGCCGATTGCCTCGCTATCCCCCGGGTTCCTGATCGCACGATCCTGTGCAGGTCCCAGCGTCGCCCGCGCTCCGGGAGACATCGCCTCCAAGCGGACCGCGGACAGCGGAGAGAGAGCTTCGGGCGTGTCCGGAGTTGCTTGGCAGGACGCGAGCACCGCCGTCACCGTGGCCAGTGCCCGGAGCCGGCTCGTGAACCTCAGTGTCCCGATTCCAGTCCTCATGGGCACCTTGTGATTGCGCGGTTACGCCTGACCACGACAGGCCAAGAGTCCAGCCGGACGCGGTGGAGCCGGTGCCCAGAATAGCAGCGAGAGGAGGGAGGCTCGCTGGAATTCGCGCCGCATCGACTGCCCTGACGCCATCGAGATCGCCGACATCTACCACGCCCGCTGGCATCCGTTATGCGCGCCGGCGCAAGAAGCAACTCGACGAGGGGCGCATCGAGCACTTGGTCCGGCCCCTGCGGGTCATCCGGGCCGAGACGCCCACACTGTGCGGGGCAGCCCACTTCGTAGCGCATGCGCTACGCCGAGATCCGCCGCCAAGATCTCTTCGTCGGTTCCGGTGTGATTGAAGCCGACTGCAGCGGCGTAGGTCTTACAGGATCGTCGCGCACCCTACTCAGCCGGCGCGTTCGTCCGACACCGGGAGCTCGTGCTGGTCGTCCAGCTCTTCTAGCAGGCGCAGCACCAGGGCCCGCTGGCCGTACTCGAAGTCACCCTCGGGGCTGGTTGGATCGTGAATCGCCACCCAGCGCCTGAGCAGGTCGGTCACCGGCTCGACGACGGCCTCCTCCGCTCCGGGCTCGAAACGCAGGGGAATCTCGGCGTTGCGAACGGTATCGGTCAGCAGGTCGGAGAACTTCACCGCAGCACCCTCAGGCTTCGACAGCCACCGACTGCCCTTCGCAGAGGGCCTTCAAAGCGGCGACGTACGGCGCTTGTGCTACGCCCTTCTCGGTGATGATGGCGGTCACGTAGCGATTGGGCGTCACATCAAAGGCTGGGTTGCACACTTGGGTGGCCAGCGGCGCGATCTGGTGTCCGCGGATCTGCGTGACTTCGTCTGCGGAGCGCTCCTCGATAGGGATTTCGACCCCTGACTCGAGCTGGAGGTCCACCGTTGTGGTTGGCGCGGCAACGTAGAAGGGGATCTCGTTTTCCCTCGCCAAGACCGCTAGGGAATAGGTGCCGATCTTGTTGGCCACGTCGCCGTTGGCGGCGATGCGGTCCGCGCCCACAACGATGGCCTGCACGCGGCCGCGCTGCATCAGGTGACCCGCCATGTTGTCGGTCAACAGCGTCACCGGAATTCCGTCTTGCTGCAGTTCCCACACGGTCAGCCGCGATCCTTGCATGAACGGCCTGGTCTCGTTGGCCAGCACGTCTAGGCTATTGCCCGCCTCGACGGCCGCGCGGATCACGCCCAGCGCCGTGCCATACCCCCCGGTCGCCAACGCGCCGGCATTGCAGTGCGTCATGACCGTGCCGCTGCCAGGCAGCAAGTCTGCGCCGTATCGTCCCAACGCACGATTGCTCTCGATGTCCTCTTCGAGGACGCGGCATGCCTCGTCCACCAGGGCTTGGCGAATCTCAGCCAGGTCCGCTCCGCGGGCGCGCAGGCTCTTGTAGGCCCCTCGCATGCGGTCAATTGCCCAGAAGAGGTTGACCGCCGTGGGACGGGTCGCCGCGAGCGTGTCGCAAATCTCCTCGAACCTAGTGTCCAATTCGGAGTCGTCCGCCTTGAGCACGCCGATAGCCACGCCCATGGCCGCAGCGCAGCCGATCGCCGGTGCGCCCCGGATCACCATCCGGCGAATCGCGTCGGCGACTTCCACGTAGTCCCGGCAGACGAGAAACGTCTCCTCGGAGGGCAGCTTGGTCTGATCGATCATGACCACGCCCTCGGAAGTCCATTCGATTGTGTTGACCATACTTGCCTAGCACGGGGTCAACGTGTGCCTACCCGCGTAGATCCAAGTCTACCGGAGCCACCGACCCACCGCGATCAAGGCCAAAAAGAGCATGCCATTGTAGGCAGCATGCACGATGGTGCTGGCCATCGTGGAGCCGCTGCGGATGCGGACGACACCGAAGGCGCAGCCGACCAAGCCCAAGACGACGAGCTGCGGCCACTGCCAGCCGTACTGAGCCCCGTGCAGGGCCGCGAAGATCGCGCTGCTGCCCAGCAGCGCAATCGCAGTGCCGTGCATCCGTTCCAGGGAGCCGAACAGGAACCCGCGAAACACCAGCTCTTCGAAGCACGGAGCCACGAAGACCCCGAAGACTCCGATCAGCCACATCGCGTCTGGATTGGACAGCAGCTCTGTCATCGGGTTGGAGCCAGTCCGGTCTCCGATGGCGATGCTCACCAGCGCGGAAGCAAACGCTAGCAGCGCGCCCGTGCGGACGTAGCTCCTAGCGGAGCGCGGCGGCGATATCCAGGCCAGCCCCGTGCTCAGCCGCAGCCCATGACGCACCGTCACCGCGTACCAGATCCAGGCCAGCACTGGCAGCCAGGTCAGCATCTGGAGCGGCACGACGATGTGTGGCGACACCCGCAGCAGTTCCATCGCCGCGTCGGGTTCCAGGCCCCGGATACGCCCCAACACGGAGACGGCCACCAATGTGGCCAGCAGCTGCGACAGCAGAGCCACGGCGACCAGCAACAGAATCTCTCGATAGCCCCACGGCGCGCCCAAGCGCTCCGGGCGTCCGTGCTCGGGCGCATGGCCCGTCTCCGATTCGATGCGGAACTGAAATTCGTCGCCCACTACAATCCGATCCCGCGCAATGCCTCGCCTGTGTGACTTTCCGCGACCTCCGCAATGGCGGATGGTGGTCCGCAGCAAACCACCTCACCACCCTCCTGCCCGCCCTCCGGGCCGAGGTCCACGACCCAGTCGGCGGAGCGGACCACGTCGAGCTGGTGTTCGATCACGATCACCGTGTTGCCGTTCTCGACCAGCCGCCTTAGCACCAGCAGGAGTTTCCGCACGTCATCGAAATGCAGGCCGGTCGTGGGTTCGTCCAATACATACACCGTCTGCCCGGTCTTGCGCTTGCTGAGTTCGCGGGCCAGCTTCATGCGCTGGGCTTCGCCGCCCGAGATTGTCGTCGAGGACTGGCCGAGCTGGATGTACCCCAGTCCGACATCGACCAGCGTAGAGAGCTTTCTGCGAACCGCCGTCAAGTTGGTCATCACGCTCAAGACCTCGTCGACCGTCGCCGCCAGCAGGTCTGCGATCGAGTACCCCTTGTAGCGAACCTCCAGCGTCTCTTGGTTGTAGCGCAGGCCGTGACAGGTCTCGCATTCCACGAACACGTCGGGCAGGAAATTCATCTCGATCCGCTTGAGCCCGTCTCCGGAGCAGTCGTCGCAGCGCCCGCCTGCCACGTTGAAGCTGAAGCGCCCGGGAGCGAAGCCGCGCGCGCGCGATTCCGGCAACATCGAGTAGAACTCGCGGATCGGCGTGAAAGCACCGGTGTAGGTGGCGGGATTGGAGCGGGGCGTGCGCCCGATAGGAGTCTGGTCGATGCGCACCACCTTGTCGATTAGATCGATGCCGTCGATTCGATCGTGGTCTCCTGCCTCGATGGCATTCAGGTCAGCTTGCTTGGCCAGGGCCGGGTAAAGGATCGAGTTGATCAGGGTGGACTTGCCACTGCCCGACACCCCCGTGACAACGCACAAGTTGCCCAGCGGAAACTCCACATCGATGTTCTTGAGATTGTGCTGGCGGGCGCCGCGGACGATCACCCTTCGCCCGTTCGGCGGCGCTCCGGCGTGCGGCACGTACGCCACCTTGCGCCCGGCCAAGTAGTCGCCGGTGAGCGATCCGGCGCTGCTGCGGATTTGCGCTGGCGTGCCCGCGGCCGTCACCTTGCCGCCGAGCCGGCCCGCCCCGGGACCGAGGTCGACAACGTGGTCGGCGCGCTCGATGGTGGCTTGGTCGTGCTCGACAACGACGACCGTGTTGCCAAGGTCACGCAGGCCGGAGAGCGTATCCAAGAGGTGCCCGTGATCGCGTGAATGCAGCCCGATCGAGGGCTCGTCCAAGACGTACAGGACACCCTTCAGGCGGGTTCCGATCTGGGTCGCCAGGCGCACCCGCTGGGCCTCGCCGCCCGACAGCGTCACGGCGGAGCGGTCCAGCGACAGGTAGCCCAGGCCGACATTGCAGAGGAACTCGAGCCGCTCGCGTATCTCCCCAAGGATGCGTTCGGCCACCAGTTGCTTGCGGCTGTCGAGCTTTAGGTGGCGCATGTGATTGGACAGGCGGCTCAGTGGCCAGCCGGACATGTCCACGATGGAATCGCCTGCGATCCGCACGGCGACGGATTCCGGGCGCAACCGGTGCCCGGAGCAGTCGCGGCAAGGGATGTTGGACATGTACTGCTGGAGCGTCTGAGCCGGGTGGTAGCCCGGACCGATCCGGAGGCGCCTGTTCATATACGGGATCAGGCCCGCGAAGCGAACCTTGCGCAGACTGCTCTGCTTGCTCAACTTCCCCTCGTGGCCGTAGAGCAGCCACTCCTGCTGATCGGCGGCGAGATCGTGCCAGGGCGCGCCCAGTTTGATCTTCGCCCGCCGCGCAACGGCCCTCGCTAGCGAGACTGGTTCTCGCCAGTCGGTCGTCTCCGGCCAGTTTCCGCGAAACAGAGGCTTGTTGGCGTGCGGAACGAGTCGCTTCGGATCGAGCTCCCACGACCGGCCGACGCCGCGACAGCCCTCGCACGCCCCGAAGCGGCTGTTGAACGAGAACGAGCGAGGCTCTAGGTCGGGGCGGCTGGCGCCGCACTGCACGCACACCATGCTTTCGGAAAACAGCGTCTCGGTGCCATCGTTGGCGGCGATTAAGACTAGGCCGTCCGCCAGGTCCGAAGCGGTGCGGATCGATTCCCGGATGCGGTTCTCGCTCTCTGGCTTGACCTCGACTCGGTCCACCACGACCTCGATCGTGTGCTCGACATTGCGCCTGAGCTTGACAGCGAGGGGAAATTCGTCCAAACGCTCCATCTCGCCGTCGATGCGGGCGGTGACGAAACCCTTGCGGGCGTAGCTTTGCAGCTCGCGGCTGTAGTGTCCCTTGCGGCCGCGGACGCAGGGGGCCAGGATCATGATGTTCTCGCCCCTGTTCTGTTCGAGGATGCGGGCCGCAACCTGTTCCGAGGGCTGCCTTTCGATCGGCAGGTCGCAGTCCACGCAGTAAGGGGTGCCGACGGAGGAGAACAGCAGCCGCAGATAGTCGTAGACCTCCGTGACCGTTCCGACCGTCGAACGCGGGTTGCGGCTCGAGGTCTTTTGCTCGATGGACAGGGCGGGGCTCAGCCCGTCGATCGAATCGACGTCGGGCCGCTCGAGCTGCTCCAAGAACTGCCGGGCGTACGGCGACAGGGTCTCGACATAGCGGCGCTGGCCCTCGGCGTAGATGGTGTCGAACGCCAGCGAAGACTTGCCCGAGCCGCTGAGGCCCGTGACAACGGTGAGCGAATTGCGCGGGATGCTCAGCGTGATGTCCTGCAGGTTGTGCTGGCGTGCACCGCGAACTTCGATCGAATCCATCATGCGAGCGAACCCGCCTACCGCGTCCCCAGACGAAACTGCAGGTACCTGGTCTCGTTCTCGGCAACTTCGATGGAACGCTCGGACGAGAGCTGGCCCAGCACTATGCGGACCTCATGGCGGCCCGGCCTGACCGCCAAGCGCGCGTTGGTCGTGCGTCCGGTGTCGCGTCCGTTGAGAATGATCCGGGCTTCCGGTGGCTCGCTGCTGACGAGCAATACAGCGCCGATCCGCTCCAGTGGCAGATTGACGACCAGCGCTGCCTCCGAAACCTCGACCGTTCGATGCAACTCGCTGTAGCCGTCTCGGCGGGCGACGAGTCTGCGCCTGCCCAGCGGGAGGCCGGCAAGCTGGCACGGGGTAATACACTGCCAATCCTGATTCCCGTCCAGCGTCACAACGACTCCGTCCACGGGGCTTCGAAAGGACACGATCCCGCCCTGCCCGGTCGCCTGGGATGCTCCCCGCGGGGAAGCCCCTGGCATGGCTGTTGACGGCGACACGGGAACGCCTCGGCCCGGCGGTCCGCCGGGCGTGGCGTCGGCCATGCCCTGACCGGCAGGCAGCTGCTCGGTCCGATCGCTCGATGCTTGGGGCGCATCCGCCAGTGCGCCGGTTGGGCCGCTCGCTGGCTCCGAAAACTCCTCTGGCTGACTCTCAGCTGGCCCGGCCATCTGCGCTTCTGGAACCGCTGGAGCAACTGCGCTTGCGCTGGGCGCGTTTCCGGACGTCGTTGCGTTTCCAAGAATCGCGTCCAACAACGAGCGCGGGTCCTTTAGCAAGCCCGGATAGCGCACCAGCAATAGTGCTAGTGCACCGATAGCGAGGACGAGCAGGGCGAAGATCAGGCTCGGCCAACGCGGCCTTGGCTCGGCAACCGAGTCCTCGTCCTCGGCGGGGGTAGATCCAACGGGCAGTATGGGCTCGCTTGGAACGGTTTCTGGCCTCGCCAAGCCCCCGCCCGTAGGCAGCGTCTGCCGCAACGTCACGTCCTCGTGAACCGGCAGCCTTTGGCTGACCGGAATTGGCAAGCCCGCTTCGCCGCCAGTCGACTCGGCTGACTGCGGATCCGGGTCTGCATCACTGTCCGAGGCCCAGTCGAAACCGGCCTGACCTTGGTCTCGGTCCAGGCCGATGGGCGGCGCTAGCCCCGAGAGCCCCTGCGCGGAGTCCGCGAACGCCCGGGCGAACTCCTCACAGCTGCTGAATCGCTTTTGCGGGGACTTGTGCAGCGCCCTGAGAATGACCCGCTCCAATGACGCCGGCAGGTCTGGCACGTACGCGCGCAGGGGCTCTGGATCATCGTGAACAATCTTGAACAGCGTGGCCGGGATCGCGGTGGCCTCGAACGGCTTGACACCGCAGAGCACCTCGTAGGCGATCACTGCCAGAGAGAATTGGTCGGCCCGCCCATCGACTTGCCGCCCTTGCACTTGTTCCGGAGACATGTAGTTCGGCGTGCCAAATACCGTGCCCGCCCGCGTCGCCTGCCCGGAGGCGACGCGCGCCACGCCGAAGTCCAGGAGCTTTACGCTCGGGCCGGACACCATGATGTTGGCCGGCTTGACATCGCGATGCACGACGCCGTTGGCGCTGGCATAGTCGAGAGCCGAGCCTGCCTTTTCCAGCAATTCCACCAAGAATTCCAGCTTGCGGTCCGGCACGACGGGCCCGGCCAGAATGTCGGCGAGGCTGCGCCCCTCCACCAGTTCCATCGCGACATAGGCGAGGCCGTCTTGCTCGCCGGCATCGAAGATCGTGACGATCCCGGGGTGGGACAGCCGACCCGCCAACTGGGCCTCGCGAACCAGCCGGTCGCGCATGCCCTCGATCTCGCTCGGGTCTGCGTGAGCCGCGAGCCGGATGGTCTTCAGCGCGACTTCGCGATCAATCTGGGGGTCGTGCGCGCGATACACGACGCCCATCGCCCCGCGGCCCAGTTCGGAGACAATCCTGTACCGTCCGATCTGTTTCATCCACGGGCTACGTATGCTGCCACTGTATCACGCTGACGGCGCATTGGCACCGGGCGCATGTGGCCGCCTGGGCCCGCGCTATAGTGTGGGCATGTTCAGGTTCGCGCCGGTATCGCTGGTCTTGCTGGCAGGTGTGCTGCAGGGTGCCGACTGGCCACAGTTTCGCGGGCCGGAAGGCACTGGTATCGCACACGGCGGGCCGCTGCCCATGCACTTCGGGGAAGACACGAATCTGGTATGGAAGACGGCGATGCCGAGCGGCCATTCCTCGCCCGTGGTTGCCGGAGACAAGATCTACCTGACGGCGTTCGAGAGCGAGAAGCTGCTCGTCTTGGCAGTCGCGCGGGACTCGGGCGAAATGCTGTGGATCCGCGAGGTGCCGCGGCCGCGCCAAGAACCGTTCCAGCGCACGCACGGCCCGGCATCGCCCTCACCGGTGACCGACGGCGAGAACGTCTACGTGTTCTTCGGCGATTTCGGTGTGATCTCCTTCGACTCCGAGGGCAATGAGCGCTGGCGACACCCGCTCGGTCCGTTCATCAACCAGAACGGCCACGGCTCGTCGCCGATTCTGGCCGACGGGAAGCTGTTGATCGTCTGCGACCAGCAGGTGGGCTCCTACCTGCTCGCCCTCGACGCTGAGACGGGCGAGACGGTCTGGAAGGCCGAGCGCCCTGCCAGCACGCGGGGCTACGGCACCGCGGGAGTGTTCCGGACGCCGGACGGCGAGGCGCAGGTGGTCGTGCCGGGCGCCTACCGGGTCTCGGCGTACTCGCTGGAATCCGGCGAAGAGCTGTGGTGGGTAAACGGATTCGCATGGCAGCTCAAGTGCGTGCCCCTGTTTGACGGCGATACCGTCTACATCAACGGCTGGGAGATCGGCGGAGATCCCGGGCAGCAGCGGGAGACGCCCTCGTTCGCCGACGTGCTCGCGATGCACGACAACGACGGTGACGGCGCGCTGTCTCAGGCCGAAGCCCCGGAAGAACGGCTCAAGCAGGCCCATCCGTGGTCGGAAGCCGATCTGGGCGGCGATGGCAAGCTGGACGAGCGCGACTGGTACTTCTACGCCGCCCGCCGTGCCCCGGTGAACAATCTGGTGGCGATACGCCCCGGCTCTCTGCGGGGTGACATCACGCAATCCGGAGTACTGTGGCGCTATATCAAGTCACTGCCGAACACGCCCTCTCCGCTGCTCTATGAAGGCACGCTCTATCTCGTGAAGGACGGCGGGATCTTCAGCAGCGTCGACCCCGTCAAGGGCAGCGGGTACAAGGTCGATCGACTGCGGGACGCGATCGATAAGTACTGGGCCTCGCCCGTGGCCGGCGACGGCAAGATCTACACCGTAAGCGAAGGCTGCATGATCAGCGCGATTGTGCCGGGAGCGGAGTGGAAAGTGCTCGCGACAAGCACGCTGGACGGCACGTGCTTCGCTACACCTGCAATCGTTGACGGAAGGATCTACGTGCGCACCTTGCAAGCGATGTACAGCTTCGGCTTGCAATGAAGCTCGCCCTGACGCCCGGCCGGAGTCGTCTGGCGCGATTGCTGGAGAAAATGGCGTTGCTCGGGGCGGCAGCGTCGCTGCCGCTGGCAGGCCACGTGCTCAGCGTCAGCCACGGGTCTCTGTTGCAGGACGGCAGCGACTTGCTCTACGAACTCCGCATGCCCTTGTCGGAGGCTCCCCAGGACGATGATCGAGCGCGGATCCTGCTGAACGCCTTTCTCGTCCTCGATGGCGACCAGCCGGGGGATAGAGTCGATGGGCAGTGCACCGCAGACGCGGGCCAGGGCCTACTCCTCTGCACGGCGACCTACCGATTTCCCGAGCCGCCCAAGGCGGTCACCGTGCAGTGCGAGTTCCCTGCCGTGACGGTGCCGCAGCACGTGCATGTGCTGCGCTCTGGCGAAGGCGCCATGGTGCGCCAAACGGTGTTCGACATCACCTATACGGAAGCGGAGATCCGATTCACTCCGCCGACGTGGCGTGAGACGGTGGCTACCGAGTCTGGAGCGGGGTTCCGAAGAGCGCTGACCAGCCCGGAGCTGCTGCTGTTCTTGCTCGCGCTTGCACTGGCGGGGCGATCCAGGCGGGAGTTCGCGGCGTGCGCCGGCGGGTTCCTGGCGGCCCAAGCGCTCGTCGGCGTGGTCGGCGGCATGGTCGGGCTGGCACCGCCTGTGCGATTTCTGGAAGCGGCGATCGCCCTGACCGTGGCCTACCTCGCCTCGGAGATCCTGTTCCTGCCCGACGCGAGCATGCGGTGGCTGGCTTGCGGCGCGATGGGGACTCTCCACGGCATGTTCTTCGCGACCCTGTTGGGATCGGCTCAAATGAGCCCGGCCTACTTCCTGCCAGGAGCGCTTGCCGGCGAGGGCCTGGCGCTAACCTTGCTGGGAAGTGTTCGTCTGCGCTACGTGGGTTCGCGCACCGAGCAGCTCGGCGCGATCCTGTTGCTCGTCGGCGGATTGGGCTGGTTCGGGCTCCGGGTGCTCGGATAGGCGGTAGAAGGCTGCAAGCTACTTGGCCCGCTCTCCCGAGAAGGTCATCCCGTACGCATCCCAGCTTCCCCGGCCCTTTAGCTGGCCGTTCTCCAGCTTTCCTTCGAGCTTCAACTCGGCGCTGTATCCAGCTTCTGAAGAATAGAGCTTGCCGCTGAGTTCGAGGCGACCGTCCTTGAAGGTGCCTTCGAGCTTGTGCCCATCCGTCGTCACTAACACCGCGTCGCCGTCTTGCTCGACTTCCCACACCGTGCGGCGGATGCCGCCCTCGGTGTCCCAGACGAGGTTCCACTTCCCGGCAACGCTCTCCGCGAATGCAACTTGGGGGGCCAAGCAGACCAGCAACGCTAGCAACATGAGTAAGGTCGCGTTCAGACGCATTTCAATCAAATAGTACCGCAGGGCCTGTGCTAAGTGGCCGAGCCAGCCTTTCGCCGCCAAGGGAGGAAGCTCGTTACTGCAAGACGCGAAGCGAACGCCCCATCCGAGAGCCAGGGGCCCCATTCAACAGTTGTTCGGATCCTTATGTGCCCCTGATCCCAGTCTCGGAATCGTGCGCCGCCGCGAATCGCGGCACCCATTTGGGTAATCGCACGCCGGTCAGAGCAGCGGCGGACGAGGCAGCCACAGCGAGCTACTTGTCCCGCTCCCCCAGGAAGGACAAGGCATACCCAGCCCAGCTTCCCTTCCCTTTCAGCCGCCCGTTCACGAGTGTCGCTTCGGCTTTCATCTCCGCACTGTAGCCGGCTCGGGCGGCATGGAGCTTGCCGCTGACTTCGAGACGCCCGTCCTTGATAGTGCCCTCGATCTTCTGCCCGTCTGTCTCGACAGAGACAACCTCGCCGTCTTGGCTGATGTCCCAGACGGTGTAGCGGACGCCGCCTTGCGTGTCCCAGACCAAGTTCCACTTCCCTGCAATGCTCTCCGCCAGTACACGCTGCGGAACCAAGCAAACCAGCAGCGCTAGCAAGGGAATCATAGTCGTTCTTCGATGCATTTCGAAGCTATGGTGCCACAACGGGCCCCGCGATAGTCGAGCTGTGTCCGGCCCTGAAATCTCGCAAACGGTACATTGCATCGGCGCTCGCGGGAGTTCCCCAGCAGAGATCCCGCATGAAATCTGGTCTGACGTCTGAATCAATCAGTGAACTTCAATCCATCACGATCATCGCCGTACTTTTCCCGCAGCTCGTATAGCGTTTGCTTGAGCGCCTTGATTCTTCCCTGCTGCGACCGATCATCGTAGATGTTGCTTACCTCGAGCGGGTCGGACTCTAGGTCGTAGAACTCCCAGAACGGATCCCGCACGTTCGCGCGCGCTCCCCGGACTACTGCCTCACCATCCGGACCGACATCGTTGTCATAGAAATAAATCAGCTTGTAGCGCTGCGTCCGGACTCCCAAGTGGGCGGGGATGTTGAAGTGCGCGCGATTCATCCAATAGCGGTAGTAAACGGCCTCACGCCAGTCCGACGGAGCCGCGCCGCTGGCGATCCCGAGGAAGCTCCGCCCCTGCATGTCGGCGGGAACCGCCAGCCCGGCCGCCTCCAGCAGAGTCGGGGCGAAATCGAGGTTCTGGACTAGCTCTCCGGCGATAGTGCCAGCAGGGATCTTGTCCGGCCAACGAAGCAGCAGCGGTATCCGGAAAGCCGGCTCATACATGAAGCGCTTGTCGTACAGGCCGTGCTCGCCGAGGAAGAAGCCCTGGTCGGAGGTGTACACGACCAGCGTGTTCTCGGACAGGCCGTTTTGGTCGAGATACTCAAGGAGCCTGCCCATGTTCTCGTCAATCGAGTACACGCACTGCAGGTAGCGCCGCATGTAGATCTGGTACTGCTCCTTGCGAAGTGCCTCGCCTCGCAGTCCGGCAAGGTCGCGAATCCATCGCTCCACATCTTCCGGCTCGTAGCGGACGCGCCTGAGAAACCACGTCCACTCGGGCACGCCGTAAGAGGTGTGGCGCTGCCCGATTGTTTCGAGCGTCTCGCGTAGCGCGATTCGCTCGGACACGTCCTCGTTCAGCGTGGGCGGCGCGTGGATGGGATCCGCGAACATGGCCTCGTGCTCGCGCTTCGGCACGAAAATGTCATGCGGGGCCTTGTGGTGGTACATCAGGAAAAACGGCTTGTCCTCCGGGCGCCCGTCTAGGAATTTCAGCGCCTCGTCCGTGATCACGTCCGTCACATAGCCTTCGCTCCGCTCTTGTTCTGGCCATTCGCCCGTCCGGCGGAGGAACGGATCGTAGTAGAGTCCCTGACCGGGCAGGACCGCGTATTCGTCAAAGCCGGTCGGTTCGCTCTTGAGGTGCCACTTGCCCATCATGCCGGTGTAGTAGCCGGCTGACTGCAAGAGCTTGGCCAGCGTCTGCTGCGAACCATCGAAGGTATCCGACAGAGTCAGGACGCCGTTTTGGTGGCTATGCTTGCCGGTCAAGACCACAGCCCGGCTGGGGGTGCAGATCGAGTTCGTCACGAACGCCGCATCGAAGCGCGCGCCCTCGTTGGCGAGCCGGTCGAGATTCGGCGTCGAAATCAGCCTGCTGTCATATGCGCTCAGCGCCGGGACGGCATGGTCGTCGCTCATCACGAAGATGATGTTGGGCGCTGCAAGCGCTAGCGCGGGAAGCAGGCCCAAGGCCATGGCGCGGATCAACAGCATTGGCTAGATTCTACCGATCCACACCGGCAGCGGACGCCTCGACCGAGGGTTCCGCGGGAGGCGGCCCAACCCGCTCGGCCGGCAATCCCCTGCAAGCTAAGATCGAATTATGGCCAAGGTAGTCACATTTGGCGAGATCATGCTGCGTCTCGCGCCGCCCAACCTAGAGCGCCCTTTCCAGTCCCCTGGTTTTGTGGCGACATTCGGGGGAGGCGAGGCGAACGTCGCGGTTTCGACCGCGAACTACGGGATTCCGAGCTCGTTCGTTACTGCGTTTCCGGACGACAACTTCCTCGTTGACAGCTGTATCGCGCAACTCCGCGGTCTCGGCGTCGAATGCGGCGACATCGTGCACAAGCCAGGGCGAGTCGGCGTCTACTTTCTCGAGACCGGCGCGAACCAGCGTCCTTCGAAGGTGCTCTATGACCGTGCAGACAGTTCGATCGCGCTGTCCGGCCCCGGGGACTTCGACTGGGACGCAATCTTGGCGGGGGCCACTTGGTTCCACATCACCGGTATCACGCCCGCACTGAGCCAAGGCTGCGCCGACTTGTCGCTGGAAGCAGTGCAGGCAGCTAAGGACAAGGGCCTGACCGTTTCCTGCGATTACAACTTCCGCAAGAAGCTCTGGAAATACGGCAAGACCGCTCCCGAGGTCATGCAGGACATCGTGCGGCACGTGGACGTCGGCATCGCCAACGAAGAGGACTGCCAGAAGTCGCTCGGTATCTCGGTGGAGGATGTCGATGTCGAATCGGGCAGCTTGAACGTCGAGCGCTACGAACAGCTGGCGAAGCTAATGCTCGAGAGTTTCCCCAACCTGAAGATGCAGGCCATCACGCTGAGGGAATCGGTGTCGGCCTCGCACAACGGCTGGTCAGCCTGCCTGTACGACGGGGACAGGTTCTACCTCAGCCGCAAGTACGAGATCACGCACATCGTGGACCGTGTCGGCGGCGGGGATTCGTTCTCTGGCGGGCTGATCGGCGGGCTGCACCTGTTTCCCGACGACAAGGCACAGGCCCTGGAGTTCGCAGTCGCGGCCTCTTGCCTCAAGCACTCCGTGCCCGGCGATTTCAACCGTTTCTCGGCCAAGGAGGTGCTGGCGCTGATGCAGGGCGGCGGCTCTGGCCGCGTCGAGCGCTAGCTCCGGCCGGCGTCACTTGTAGACGTAAGTGAAGACCTCCTTGAGGTCCTCGAACGCCTGGCGCTTGCCTTCAGGGTTGTAGCCGCGCAACAGATACGACGGGTGGTAGGTCGGCATCACCCGGATTCCGCCCCACTCGGTCCAGTTTCCGCGCAGCTTCGTGATTCCGACCCCAGGCCTGAGGAGAGCCTTGGCGGCGGTCCCGCCCAAAACGCAAATCGCCTTGGGCTGGATGGCCTTGACTTGCCGGAACAGGAACTGCCCGCAGATTTCCATCTCGTCCAGCTCGGGCGCGCGGTTGTCGGGCGGACGGCACTTGACAACGTTGCAGATGTAGACGTCGGGCCGCCGGACCGGCAGCCCGATTCGTTCGCACGTGCCGTCGATCATGCGCGTGAGCAGCTGCCCCGCCCTGCCCACGAACGGCAGCCCCTGCGCGTCCTCGTCCGCTCCGGGGCCTTCGCCGATGAACACCAGCTTGGCGTTGGGGTTGCCACTGCCGAACACGATTGTCTTGCGGCACTTGTGGAGGCGGCAGCGGGTGCAGTCGCCAATGTCTTCTTGAATGACCTGCAGCGGCGACAGTTTCTGCTCCGGACTTGCCTCCGAGGCCGGAGGCGCGGCAGCCGGGGATTCGTCCAAGGGTGCAGTTGGGGCGGGAGCCGGTTGTGCCGGCACCTCTGCGCCGGGAGCGGCATCCGCCTTCGGATCCTCGGCCCCCCGTTCTTGTTCGGCTTCGGAAGACCCGACAAACAGCTCTTCAAAGCCCAGGTCCCGGTAGAACTCCAAGTGCTTGCGCAGCGCGTGCTCGGACATCTCCCAGGCCGCTTCAGGCCGCCATGCGCTTGCGCAAGCGTATTGCCTCGTCGAGAATCCGCCCGGCCATCTCGTCCTTGGACATGGGACCGAGCCGGTGTGTCGACCCGTCCGCCGCGAGCAGCATGCCTTGGTTGAGCTCCGAGTCGAACCCGGTGGCTCCGCCGACGGGATTCGCCACCATGAGGTCGCAGCCCTTCGATTGGAGCTTGCGCCGGCCGTTGGCCTCCAAGTCGTCGGTCTCGGCGGCGAAGCCGACCAGGACACGGTCGCCCTTGCGAGCGGCGGCGGATTGCAGGATATCCGGGGTCTCTTCGAGCGATAGCCGCGGCAAGCCATCTCGCTTCTTGAGCTTGCTGGCGGCTTGGTGCTCCGGCCGATAGTCCGCCACGGCGGCTGCCATGACCGCGAAGCTGGCCTGTCCCAAACGTTGCAGCACGGCCTGATGCATTTCGGCAGCGCTCTCCACGTCTATGCGCTCACAGCCCGGCGGCGTCGGCTGGGCCACCGGCCCGGAGATCAGGATCACCCGCGCTCCACGCTTGGCAGCCTCAGCTGCGAGCGCGAAGCCCATCCGCCCGCTGGAGCGATTCGAAATATAGCGAACCGGATCCAGCGCTTCGCGCGTGGGCCCGGCAGTGACCAACACGCACTCGTCCTGAAGATCGCTCCCGGCACCCAAGGCCGAGCGCACGGCGGCGACGATGTCGTCCAGCTCGGCCAATCTGCCGGGTCCGACCGTGCCGCAGGCGAGTTCTCCCGCTGCAGGCTCCACGATGCGGGCGCCGCGCGTCCGGAGCGTGGCCAGGTTCTCGCGGGTCGCGGGATGTTCCCACATGTTCGTGTTCATCGCCGGTGCCAGCACGAGCGGCCCGCGAAAGGCGAGATGGGCGGTGCTGAGGAAATCGTCGGCGAGCCCAAGCGCGAACTTGGCCAGCGTGTCCGCCGTGGCGGGCGCGACAAGCAGGACGTCGGCGCCCTGAGCGACATCGATGTGGGCGATTGCGCTGTGCAGCGTCTCGTCAGGTGAACTGTCGTCGAACAGGTCCGTGATGACCTTGTTGCCGGTCAACGAAGCGATCGTGAGAGGAGTGATGAACTTGGTGGCAGCCTTGGTGAGAATAGCCTGCACGGCGTGCCCATCCGCCTGGAGAGCCCGCACCAGCTCAGCTGACTTGTACGCGGCGATTCCGCCGGTAACGCCCATCAAGACTGTTCTCTGGTCGCCCATCGACCTCACCTGCCACTCTCAGTATATGTACGCGGCAGCCGGTTCAGCTGACCACGGGTACCGCCGGAATATCCGGGTGATCGGCTCGCAGCGCCCGCACGCGGTCCCGCAGTTGGGCGGCCCGCTCGAATTCGAACTTCTGCGCGGCCTCGCGCATTTGACGTTCCAGCCGGGCGATCATCGCCTCAAGGTCCTCGGGAGTGTCTGGCACGTCCTCGGAACTCGGCTCGATCGGCACATCGACATAATCCGCATCGACGATCTTGGCAAGAGTCATTGAGATCGGCTTGACAATCGTCTCGGGGCTGATGCCGTTGGCCTCGTTGTACGCCCGCTGCAATTCCCGCCGCCGCGTGGTTTCGCCGATGGCCCGGCTCATGCTATCGGTCATGCGGTCGGCGTACAGGATCGCCTTGCCATGCACGTTGCGGGCCGCGCGCCCCATGGTCTGGATCAGCGATCCTTCCGAGCGCAGGAACCCCTCCTTGTCCGCGTCGAGGATCGCGACCAGCGACACCTCCGGCAGGTCGAGCCCCTCGCGCAGCAGGTTGATGCCCACCAGCAGGTCGAACTCTCCCAGCCGCAAATCCCTTAGAGTCTTGACCCGCTCGAGGGTGTCCACCTCCGAGTGCAGATAGCGGCAGCGCACGCCGGCCTCGGCGTAGTACTCGGCCAAGTCCTCGGCCATGCGCTTGGTCAACGTCGTGACCAGCGCTCGCTCGCCAGCTTCGGCGCGCAGGCGGATTTCGCGCAGCAAGTCGTCGACTTGCCCCTTCACCGGCCGCACCTCGACCTCGGGGTCGAGCAGCCCCGTCGGGCGAATGACCTGCTCGGCCACCACGCCCTCGGCTCTTTCGAGCTCATACGGAGCGGGCGTGGCGGAGACATAGATCAGCTGGAAGGTGCGGGCCTGGAACTCGTCGAAGGTCAGCGGCCGGTTGTCCAAGGCGCTCGGCAGGCGGAAACCGTATTCGACCAGCCTCTCCTTGCGCGAGCGGTCCCCGTGGTACATGGCGCGAAGCTGCGGGATCGTCTGGTGGCTCTCGTCGACGAACATCAGCGTGTCCTTGGGGAGGTAGTCCAGCAGTGTCGGAGGGGGCTCGCCGGGCTGACGGCCGGAAAAGTGGCGCGAGTAGTTCTCAATGCCATGGCAGTAGCCGATTTCCCGCATCATCTCCATGTCGAACTGGGTCCGCTGGCTGAGGCGCTGCGCCTCCAGCAGCTTGCCGCTGTCCTTGAGCTGGGCCGTGCGCCAATCGAGCTCCTCGGTGATGCGGTCCAACGCCCGCAGCATGGTTTCGTTGGACATCACGTAGTGGCTGGCTGGGTAGATCGGCAGCCTCTGGTACGTCTGCTTGACCTCTCCCAAGAGCGGGTCGAACTGTAACAGGGCGTCCACCTCGTCGCCCCACAACTCGATCCGGTACGCCAAGTCGTCGTAAGGCGGAAAAACCTCGATGAGATCGCCGATCACGCGAAACGAGCCCCGCTCGAAGTCCCCGATGTCCTTGCGGCTGTAGAGGATCTTGACGAGCTGGCGGGCGATCTCCTTGCGCGATATGCGCTGGCCCTGCTCGAGCATGAGAAGCATGTCGTAGTAAGCGTCGGGCGAGCCGAGACCGTAGATGCAGCTGACGCTGGCCACGATCAGGCAGTCGCGGCGTTCGAACAGGGACTTCGTCGCCGCGAGGCGGAGTTTGTTGAGATCGTCGTTGATCGTGGATTCCTTCTCGATATACGTGTCGCTGGCCGGCATGTAGGCCTCGGGCTGGTAGTAGTCGTAGTAGCTGACGAAGTACTCAACGGCGTTGTCCGGAAAGAACGACTTGAACTCGTGGTAGAGCTGCGCCCCGAGTGTCTTGTTGTGCGCCAGCACGAGCGTGGGGCGCTGCAGCGCCTCGACCACCTTGGCGACGGTGTAGGTCTTGCCCGAGCCGGTGACGCCGAGCAGGACTTGATGGCAGTCTCCGTCCCTAGCGCCGGAGACTAGCTGGTCGATCGCCGCGGATTGGTCGCCGCGAGGGCTGTAGTCAGAAGCCAGGCGGAAACCCATCTGGACTCAGTGTACTGAGACGGGAAATTGCTTCAACGCCGCGTCGGAAAATCGCAGCGCTCACGCCGTTCCGTAGTTCCGTAGGTGAGGTGTAGGTGTAACTCACGACGGCGGTCCTGCCGGCCGGCCCCGTCACGGAAGCGGGCGGAAAGCCGGCTGATTTGCGAACAGATCCATGCCAATCTCGAGAACGCCGCCGGCCCCCGGCTCGAGGAGGACCTCGAATCGATCGCCCCCGACGCGGAGGGAAGCGTCTCCAGCGCGCACGTCGGTGAAGCGGTGCTCGCCGTACGCCCCGGCCTGCACGATCACGCGGCGCTCCTGGATCGTGTCTAGGTTCACCAGGCGCACGCGAACGCTGGACGGTGCGATGGCGTCGACGAGGGCGGCCACTTGCTGCGGCAAGCCGGCCCGCTTCCGAGCGGGATCGTAGTAGAACAATCGCGCGTGCAGGACATTGCCTGCCCGTCCAGGCGGGTTCGCGCCGAGGGCGAGTTCCACGAGCGAATTGGTGACGGCCGGATTGAACCGCTGCGTGTAGTCGGAGGGGCGCTCGTAGTCAATTGAATCGTCCTTCCGCATAGCATCTAGCCGCGCCTGGACCGCGCTCAGGTCAGCCTGCAGCGCTTGCATCGGATAGTTTGGGTTTTCGCCGTCGAGGTAACGGATCCACGGATCGCGGGCCAGACCCTCAAGGTCGGACCGGTCGAATGTGAAGAGGTACACGTCGCGCTGGACATCGAGGTGCTGGCTCGGCGTGTAGCCGTAGAAGCCGTCGTCGCCGTGCTTCCTGGGCAATAGCACGCGACCACCCTCTGTCCTCTTTGCCGCGTACAGGTTGGCGACCTGACGTCGAAGCGGCTCTACGAAGCCAGAATCTCCCGTCAGCAAGACGCCGATGCCGAAGGCAATGCGAGGCCCGCGGATGAAGTAGTTGCGTCCATCGGACTGGGGCCAGAAGTTCCATCCGAACACTCCGCCGTACCACTTGCCGCCCCACTCCCCGCCAATTGTTCCGTCCAAGCCGATATTGGTGGGAATGTTCCCGCCGTTCTGCGCAACCCGGTCACGCCACGCGCCGGCATACTCCACGGCCCAGTCGCGATACCGCTGCTCCCCCGTGAGGGCGAAGGCGTTGAAGCCAAGGGCCGTGGCGCAGAGGTTCAGCGGGTGATCGCCTCGAATGTTCGACGCAGTGGAGTAGCGGCTCAGGCGCTCCGGAGCGCCATCTACGGGCAATCCACCCCAATCCATTTCGGTCGCCGGGGTCACTTTCGCCCCCCTGCTGCCGTTATGGAGGCTCTTGATGATCCGCAGGTCCCGGTCGTAGTTGTCAGCGTCTGGGTCGTCCCCCGTATAGAAGCCGGCGAATCGCGTCGTCCTAGCCCGGTACAGCGGATCCTCCGGCGCGGCCAACCCGTACAGGTGGAATGCGGCCAGCGCCTCCCCCGTGTGCTCCCAGTCGAACGACGTGACAAACTCCCGCCAGTACATGCCGTGCTCGGCCATTTCGATGCCGGGGGCACGAGCCTCCGTGTACTGACGGATGTGACCCTCCCAAGCTCGCTTGTAAAGGTCGACTACGGCTTCCCGGCCCCCGAGGGCATACAGCAGCGTCCAGCCCCCGAAATTCTCCATCGCGTCATCGGCACCGTCGTTTCCGCCCCAACGCTCGACGCATTTCAAGTGGCCGCGGTCGTCCACGAAGCGGTCGAAGAAGGCCTGCACCCCGTCGGACGCAGTCTCGAGGAGAAGGCGCTCGGCAAGAGCCCATGAAGGAGGTTCCGACGTTTGGTCGAGCACGAGCACGGGCTGAGCAGCCAGCGACGCCGCCATCCCGAGCAGGAGACAGCCAGCCCACAGGGAACAGACGCGCCAAACCGAATGGGCACTCGGTGGAACGCGGTTGCGCACAAGCACCCACCGCAGGCTGGAGAGGCGCCGGTCTGAAATCCGCAATGCCCCGGAGTTGCTGCCACTGAACATACAAGCAGCATATACGCCCGACCGTCGGCGTGAACACGCTGTAGGGCGACGTCAGGCACGCGATGGAACGGAACCGATCGCGCTTGCAACGGGCGCTACCTCGCAGGATTCGCCGACTGCTTCAACCGGCGCTGCCAGCTGATTGGCCTCGTGCCCCCGCCTCGCCCGTGTCGCCATGCGCACCCCTCCGCTGCCCGACCGCCTAGCTCTTGACGGAACTGTTGGGTAAGCAGTCAAGACTTAACCTAAATCCTTACAAGAAAAACGTGTAATACCATGTGAGATTCTATGTATCGTCTACTGATCATACGGTTATTGCTATTCGCTCTTTGTTTGATAGCGAATCACAGCCGTGTCGTAGCCCAGCAACAAGTCGGCGGGCTGCGCGTCCTCGTCACCGACCAGACCGGCAGCGCGATTCCCGGCGCAGAAGTCGAGTTCAGCGGCCCGGCCTTGATCCGGCCGGCCCTCGCCATCACCGACGAGCAGGGCCTGGCGTTCGACGGCAACCTCCCGCCGGGAAACTACAGAGTGAGGGTCCAGGCCGAGGACTTTCAAACCGCGGTGAACGAGGGCGTCGTGGTCCAAATCGGCCGCACCTTCTTGGTAGAAATGCCCCTTGAGGTCGGTCGAGTCGACAGCACCATCGTGGTCGAAGCTAGCACCGCAGTGATCGATACGTTCAAGAGCGAGCAATCCACGGTGTTCTCAGGCGATCGGCTGACCGATGCCGCCGGGGGGCGTGACTTCACTGACTACGCGCGCTACACCCCCAGCGTCAACATCGAGGCCTTGGCCGGCAATGTCACACACAAAGGGCGGAGGGTGCGCGGGATTTCGGTCGACGGCTCTTCAGGGGCGGAGAACGTCTTCTATGTCGATGGCATAGACACCACGAGCATGTATAACGGCCTCAACAACCAGAATCTGCGCGTTGAGACGGTGCAAGAGTTCCAGCTCAAGACTGCCGGATACGAGGCGGAATTCGGCGGGGCGATGGGTGGCGTGCTCAGTGTCCAGACCAAGAGCGGGTCCAACCGATTCCACGGGAGCCTGCTGTGGTACGGCAGCGGAAGCCCCTTGAATGGGGCACCCAACAAGCGACTGCGCCTTGATCCGGCACAAGACACTGACGTAGCGGAATACGTCTACGACCCGGAAGACGAGGTTGCCACCAACGAGTTCGGCTTCACCCTGGGAGGGCCCGTTTGGCGCGACCGGGCTTGGTTCTTCGGCGCATTCTTGCCACAGGCGCGAAACCGGTCGCGAGCCGTGACGTTCACCTCGGGGGAGTCCGGCGTGTTCAAGCGCAACGACCGACTGCGCAGCGCGACTTCGAAGATTGACGCTCAGCCCGCGCAGAAGGTCCGCCTGATGGCCTCGTGGTCCTCGGACTCCGCGAAATGGAAGGGCAGCTTGCCCAATCTGGACGGCACCTCCAACCCGGACTTCCAGTGGTCAGAAGAAGGCTACGAATACCCCGGCTACACCATTGCGGGCGCCGCGCTGTTCACACCGACTCCGACTCTGGTGGTGGATGCACGGTGGGGCTTGAATACGATCCAGACCGAGCAACTCCTGGGACCGCAGCAAGTGCGTCACAGGTTCGTCGAATCGCCGGGACTGATCGGCTTCGCGCCGGACAGTCCGCTGTACCGGCCACGGGGCTTCTACTCGATCGGGCACGGCGCCAGTTTCGAGACATCGCAGGACTTCCAAAAGAAGAGCACGGTATCGGTCACCGCCAGCTACCTGGCCAACGCTGGCGGCCTGCAGCACAATCTACGCTTTGGCTGGCAGCTGAGCGGGCTTGCGCATGACATCAACGATTCCTACAAGTACGACTATCTGCTGTACCGCTACACCCGCCCGTACACCATGGTGGACGGCACAGTCCGCACGAGCAGCTGCACCGGCCCGGACGGCGTTGTCCACGAGCCGTGCGGGTACTACGAGCAGCGTTCTCCCTTCGGAGTCGTGGCGAACGTAGTCACGAACAGGCACGCGCTGTTCGTGCAGGACTCGTGGAGCGTGAGCGGAGCTCTCACGCTCAATCTCGGCTTACGGATGGAGCGGGAGCAAATCCCATCGTTCAGCGACCTGCCCGAATTCTCAGGAGCGGCCTTCAAGTGGAACTTCTTCGACAAGATCGCGCCCCGCCTCGGCTTCGCCTATGACGTGCTCGGCAACGCGAAGCTAAAGCTTGTCGGTAGCTGGGGACGGTTTTACGATGCCATGAAGCTGGAAATGGCCCAAGGATCGTTCGGGGGCTTCAAATGGCTGAGCCACTACTACCTGATGGACGACAGCACGCTGGACTGGAGCCAGATCGGAGGGCTGTCAGGGCAAGCGACCTACCCGGGAACATTTCTGGAGACTAGGAACTGGCGGATCCCCTCGTTTGAAGATCTCGATCCTGATCTCAAGCCGATGCGCATGACGGGAACAGTGGTCGGGCTGGAGTACGAGGTCGCGGCGAATTCCGTGCTGTCATTCCGGTACACGCGCAAGAACCTTGACACAGCCATCGAGGACGTGGGCCGCCAGACTCCGGCCGGGGAGGCCTACTACATCACCAATCCGGGCCGAGGCCTCTCGGTCGACAGATTCACTGAGGTGGGCCTGCCCCCCACGCCAATGCCCAAGCGCACGTATGACGCCGCCGAGGTTCGCCTGCGGAAGGCCTTCCAAAACAAGTGGCTGGCCGACTTCGCCTATGTATATTCGCGGCTGCGCGGCTTGTACTCGGGCTTGGGCAGTTCCGATGAGAACGGACGCCTCGGTCCGAACGTGACGCGGGACTTCGACCTGTGGTTCCTGAACTATGACTCGCAGGGCAACTTCGTCGACGGGCCGCTGGGCACGGACAGGCCGCACCAGTTCAAGGCCAACTGGGCCTACATCACGCCGTGGAAGATGGAAGTCGGAGGTTTCTTCCGCGCCATGAGCGGCACGCCGATCAGCCGCACGGTCGATTTGGAGCATGTCGACGTCCTCGTGGACAACCGTGGCAGCGACGGCAGGAATCCGGCTTGGACGCAGACCGACCTCTCGGTGATCCAGCGCTTCTACCCGTTTTCTGACGAGAGCAAGTGGTTCGAATTGAACTTCAACGTCATCAACGCCTTCAACCAGAAGACCGCCTTGCGGACATTCCGCAGCTTATACCGCCAGACCCTGCCGCTGTGGCAGCCCGGCGACCCTGTCTCGCAAGTTCTGAACGGCTACGACTACCAGGCAATCGCGGCCTCCCAGGGTGCCCTTCAGGATCCCCGCTTCCTAATGAGGAACCGGTTCTTGGATCCGATCACGGCACGATTCGGGCTGCGCCTCGTGTTCTGAGCCAATTCTCGCCGCCGTCTCGCAGGCTGGACAAGCGTGCCCACGTGGCGGTTGGAGGCGCGTCGCCCAAACTATAATGTGGGCTCTGGCGCCTGTACCGTTCCAGACTCAGTACCGCTCTGCGGCTGCAGTGACCGACCGCAACGCCTTGCGCTCGATCGCCCGCGCATTCCTACCGATCCTTGCTCTGGCAATTGCGCCGGCGCGTGCAGATGAAGCCTCGTTCGGGGAGGATATCCTGCCGATTCTGGAACGTAAGTGCGTGGTGTGCCACCACGGCGACGGGGCGCAGAACGGATTGCGCCTCGGCAGCGCCGCGGGACTGATCGCCGGCGGAGAGAGCGGCCCAGCCGTCATTCCCCGCGATCCCGAAAGCAGCCTGCTGCTGGCCAAGGTGGGTGGCCAAAAGCCCGAAATGCCCCCGGCTGGGCAACCGCTCACCAGCGCTGAGATTGCGTTGATCCGGGACTGGATCTCCTCCGGAGCGCCCGATGATGCCAACGGACCCGCGGAGGATTCGGAGCGCACGTGGTGGTCGTTGCGACCGTTCCGCGTCGAAGACGAGCCCGCGCCAGCGAGCCTCTGGGAACGGAACACCATCGACGGCTTCCTGCTCCGCGCCATGCAGTCGCGGGGCCTGGATCCATCCGGCCCATCCGATAGAAAAACTTTAATAAGGAGGCTAGCCTTCGACCTGACCGGACTTCCCCCCAAACCGGCGGAGGTAGAGTCGTTCGTCAACGATCCCGACCCCGAAGCCTATGCCAGATTGGTTGACCGCCTGCTCGCATCGCCCGCTTACGGCGAGCGCTGGGGGCGGCACTGGTTGGACGTGGCGCGTTTCGGGGAGAGCAACGGCTACGAGCAGAACCATCTGCGCAACAACGCTTGGCCGTACCGGGACTGGGTCATTCGCTCCTTCAACGAGGACAAGCCCTTCAACCGCATGATCTTGGAGCAACTGGCGGGCGACCAGCTGGCCCCGGACGATCTCGACACTCAAGCGGGAACGGGATTCCTGGTGGCTGGCCCGCACGATACGGTCGGCATCAAGAACCCTGCCGGGGAAGCCCAGAAGCGCGCCAATCACCTCGACGACATGATCATGGGGACCGCGTCTGCGTTTCTCGGCCTGACCGTCCATTGCGCACGCTGCCACGACCACAAGTTCGATCCGATCAGCAACGAGGACTACTACCGCATGCAAGCGGTATTCGCGGGCGTGTCGCACGGTGATCGCACTTGGGACGACCCGGCAAGAGTGGCGGATTTCGCAGCTGCCAGCAAGCGCCTCAACGACCAGATCAACGACGCAAGCGCTGGACTCGAAGCCCTTCGCAAGGCTGTCGCGGAGCGCGTCGACGCCAGCCGCGAAACCATTCTTCGTCTATATCGGCCGCGAGTCGACCAATCCGGCACCGAAGAGACCTTCGACCCCGTTGCGGCGAGAATCGTGCGGATGCGGGTCGACCGGGCCACCGGCAACCGCAACCGCGTGGACCTGGATGAGTTCGCGATCTTCGCCGCGAACGACTCCGACCGCAATGTCGCGCTCGACGGAAAGGCAACTGTGAGCGGGACGCGGGTCGATTCTGCCAGCCCCGACACCTACGCTCCAGCCAACCTCATCGACGGCAAGCACGACAGGCGCTGGATTTCGACCAACGCCATGCCGGCCTGGATTCAGATTGAACTGGCACAGACCGAACGGATCGACCGGATCGAGTGGTCCTCGGACCGCTTGGGCGGCTTTGGCGGGCGGTTCGGACCTCCGCAGCCGGAGGAGTACGAAATCTCGGTGTCATTGGACGGCGATTCGTGGAGTACAGTCGCTTCGTCCGAGGGCCGCCTGCCCTTTTCGGAGGCCGATCAAGAGCGCCTGCTGCTGCATGCCGTGTTCGACTCCGGAGAGAGGCTCCGCTGGGACCGGCTTGAAGCAGCACAAAGAGAGGCGAAGCGGGCCCTCGCAAGGCTCCCCAAGCCCCAGCAAGCGTTCTTGGGCCGGTTCCATCAGCCGGAGGAGCCCTCCTTCTTGATGGTGCGCGGGGATCCCATGAACAAGGGTCCGGAAGTCGCACCTGGGAGCCTAAGCACGCTTTCGGGCCTGCTTGCGGAATTCGAACTGGACCCGGACGCGCCCGAGGCGGAGCGGCGCTTGGCGCTGGCCAAGTGGATCGCTTCAGACGACAACGCCCTCGCCGCGCGGGTCATCGTGAATCGAGTGTGGATGCACCACTTCGGGCAGCCGTTCCTGCGCAACCCCAGTGATTTCGGAGTGAACGGAGGCATGCCATCGCATCCCGAACTGCTGGACTGGCTGGCCCACCGCTTGATCCACACCCACAACTGGCAGCTCAAGCCATTGCACCGAGAAATCGTTCTGTCGGCGGCCTACCGCCAGTCCAGCACGTTCCGCAACGATGCGGCCCAGGTAGACAGCGACGGAGTGTTTCTGTGGCGCTACCCGCCCAGGCGCCTCGGGGCCGAGGAACTGCGCGACGCCATCTTGCAGGCGAGCGGGAATCTAGACCGGCACATGGGCGGCCCGGGGTTCCGGCTATATCGGTACACCGTCGACAACGTGGCGACTTACTACCCGCTCGGGGAGTTTTCTCGGGACACGTACCGGCGCGGGATCTACCACCAGCACGCGCGCTCAGTGAAGCCGGAATTGCTAGGTGAATTCGACTGCCCAGAGACGTCCCTTCCCGCTCCCAAGCGCATCACGACCACCTCTCCCCTACAGGCGTTGACCCTGTTCAACAGCGCCTTCGTGGTGGACCAAGCCTCATCCTTCGCGGCACTGGTCGAAACCGAATCTGGCGACGACGAAGCTGGCTTTGTCGAATCCGCTTGGCGCCGCGCGTATCTGCGAGAGCCAAGCGCTGCGGAGAGGCGCTCTGCGACTGAGTTTCTTGCACAGCACGGCCTGGAAGCGCTCAGCCGGGCGATTCTCAACTCCAACGAATTCTTGTACGTGTTCTGATGGCCGCGCCTCGACGTTTCGCTCCCGCCCAGACAACGCATCCGGACTCCTTGGGCGACGCGGGTCCGCTGTCCTCCCCTCCGCACACAGTGCGGGGAGGGCCCTCGATGGAATCCGCTCGCACCCGAAGGGATTTGCTGGGCGGCTTTGTCACGGGCCTGCAGGGCGTTGCGCTGGCAAGCATGCTGCCTCAGCGACACTCCCTAGCGGCACAGCCACCACACTTCGCGCCAAAGGCCAAGCGGGTGCTGCAGATCTTCTGTCCCGGCGCGGCATCGCACATCGACTTGTGGGACTACAAGCCGGAACTCCAGCGGCGTTCCGGCCAACAGGCCCCGGCCGAGTTGGACGCGGTGACCTTCCAAGGCAGCAACGGAGCGCTGATGGGCTCGCCGTGGGCGTTCAAGCCGCGCGGCCGGAGCGGCAAGATGATCTCCGAGCTACTGCCGGAGCTTGGCGGCCTGGCGGACGAAATCGCGTTTGTCCACTCGATGCAGTCCAAGACCAACACGCACGGACCGGCATGCGTTCTGCTCAACACGGGCTTTGTCCTTGAGGGCTTTCCGTCGGCCGGATCGTGGCTGAGTTATGCCCTCGGCTCCGAGAACAACAACCTTCCCACGTATGTCGCAATCCCGGATATCCGCGGCATCCCACCCGCAGGCCCGGCCAATTGGGGCGCCGGCTTCCTGCCCGCAGAACACCAAGCGATAGTGTTCAACGCGCAGGAGCCGATTCGAAACCTCGAACGACCTCCGAACATCTCGCGGGAGCGCGACGCCGCGACGCGAGACTTCCTTGGGGATCTGAACCGGAATCACGCGGCGGCTCATCCGGGGGACGAGGAACTCAGGGCGCGCATCGCAGCGTACGAACTGGCCGCGCGCATGCAACTCTCCGCTCCCGAAGTCACTGACCTGTCCAAGGAAACCCAAGCAACACGCGACCTCTACGGCGCAAATGACCCCAACCCTCTCAAGGCCGCCTACGCGCGGAATTGCCTGCTGGCACGCAGACTGCTGGAGCGCGGCGTGCGCTTCGTGAACCTCTTCTGTGCTTCGCGGGCGTCGGGCGTGGACGGTCTGCTGAACTGGGACGCACACAAGACGCTCAAAGCCGACTACGAGCGCCACTGTCCGATCTTGGACCAGCCAACGGCGGGACTGCTCAAAGACATGCGCGCCAAGGGCTTGCTGGAGGACACCCTGGTCGTCTGGGCGACGGAATTCGGACGCATGCCCACCCATCAGGAGGGCACTGTCGGCCGTGACCACAACCCCAATGCATTCACGACCTGGTTTGCTGGCGCCGGAATACGCGGCGGAACGAGCTACGGCGCAACAGATGAGCTAGGAGGCCGGTCTGTGGAAGACATCGCAACGGTTCATGATTTCCACGCGACGATGCTGCACTTGCTCGGCCTAGACCATGAACGCGTAACTTGGTATCACAACGGAATCAATCGCCGCCTGACCGACGTGCACGGCCACGTGATCGGAGAGATCCTCGCCTAGCCGGCATCCAGTGGCTGCGGGGGTATAACGGTAGGATGCTCGAAGGAATCCGCGTCCTCGACCTGTCGCAGTATATTGCTGGGCCTCAAGCCACCCAGATGCTGGGCGACCTGGGCGCGGACGTGGTCAAGGTCGAGCCCCCGGGCGGGGACCCGGCGCGAAATTGGGGGCCGCCATTCTGGGATGGCGACGCGCCCATCTTCCTAGCGTTCAACCGCAACAAGCGGAGCATCGTCGTAGACATGAAGGCTCCTGAGGGCCGTGAGGTCATCGACCAACTGCTGGCCACTGCGGACGTGGTCGTGCAGGCGTTCCGCAAAGGCGTGATCGAGCGGATGGGGTTTGATTACGCAGCCGTCAAAGCAAAGCACCCCAGAATCGTCTACGCCTCGCTGACCGGCTACGGATCGGAGGGCCCTTATGCGAGCACGCCGGGGTATGACCCGCTGCTGCAGGCATACAGCGGGATCATGTCGATCACGGGCCAGCCGGACGGGCCTCCGGTGCGGGTCGGCGGGTCAGTCGTTGACATCGGATCGGGATACTTGATCGCGCTGGGTGTGCTGGCCGCCCTGCGCAAGCGGGACGCCGAAGGTGTCGGCTCGCTGGTCGAGTGCTCGCTGCTCGACACGTCGCTCGGCTGGATCGGGTACCACATGATGACCTATCTTGCAGGCGGAAACGTGCCGCAAAGGATGGGAACGGGGCTCAAGATGATCGCCCCGTACGAGTCGTTTCCAACCAAGGACGGGGACTTGATGATTTGTGGCGGCAACGACGGGATCTTCCGGCGGCTGTGCGAAGCGCTAGAGATCGCGGACGCGGCCGAAGACCCCAGGTTCTTGGACAACCCGTTGCGTGTCAAGAATTACGCGGCCCTCCGGGAACTGCTCACGTCCCGCACTCGCAAGCTCACCACCGAGGAACTCGACAAGCTCCTGAAGGCACACCGCGTACCGTGTTCCCCGATCCAGAGCATCGACCAAGTCGTCGATGACCCGCAGGTCAGGGCTAACCGGATCTTCGATCCAGTCCCTCACCCGCGGGTGCCGGACTACCGCGACTTGAAGACGCCCGTACGCTTCGATGGAGAGCGTCCCGGCCTACGTCATCTTCCGCCGACGGTCGGTCAGCACACCGGAGAGATTCTGGCTGAACTCGGCTACGGCGGCGATGCGATCCAAAGCTATTCAGAGTCGGTCGCCGTCTCTGCCTGATCCCCGGTTCGAAACCATTCGGAGAGTCGCCGGAGTGCAACGTCGCCCGGACAGGCTCAATGTCTCGGGGACCAAGATGCTGGGGGCGCCGCTGTCATTCAGCAAGCCTTGGAAGGCCACGATCAAGAATCCGTGCCGTTCGAGCTGATTAGGCGCCTCGCATCCCGAGAACACCCCTGCTGACGTCAGCGATTACCGTGCATCTGGTGCTTCATTGAGTCGAGCCTCGAGTACCTTCAGGAAAGCTGTTCGGACCTTGGATTCCTGCGACGGATTGAGATCGGTGCCGAGCGCGCGGCGTGACATCGCTAGGAACTTTGCGTCGATTTCTCGCGGCCGCTACGGCAAGATGATCAAGCTCGATGTGTCTGCGCGTCAGGTTCGCACCGCAGAGCTCGATGGAACCCTGCGCGAAGAGGTAGCCGGCATCGACGAACATTGCGACCCGATCCATCTAAGTGGTCCTGCCGCAGAAGAAAGGCTCCCGCGGGAGCCTTTTAGTAAGTCGCCCATTGATCTTCAAATTAGGACGGGCGACTTCTAAGACTTTACCAACATGTGCTGGTCTTGTCGAGCGCCAGGCGCTGCCCCAGAGTGGACCTTCAAGCCGTAGCGCGGCCGCAGGAGGGACTGCCGGATGGACACCGGGATCAGCCTCCGAAGTGAAGGCAGGCAGTTCGGACTTACCTTCCGAATACAATCCGTTCGCGGCGGAACAAGTGACTTGTTAGCCACAAGCAAATTCCTGCAAATGCGGCCGTCGACAGCACGGTGACAGCGAAATCAATCGAGGCTACCCCCTCGCCTCCCATCGCGTCTTGAATCAACTGCTGCTGTCCCAACACCGGAACCATCAGCCTCCACATCGCATCTTCAATTTCCGAATCCATGGTTAGTATTAGCGGCAGCATCGGCAGCAACATTAGGAACGACACATAAGACTGAGCCTCCTTGTAGGATCTGGCCATCGTGGCTACCACCATTTGTAACGCCGTCACCGAAAACGCCAATGGCAGGATCACGGCAACCGCAAGTGCCATCACGCCACCATCGAGTTCAAGGCGCAAGCCCAAGCGCTGCAACGGGCTGAACTCGAGCCCTATCCCGACCATTGCTGCGGTTAGCAGAGCGCTCGCCAGCGAGAACGCGGTAGCGGCCAGCCATTTGCCGCCGATGATCGACAGCCGCGGCGCTGGAATGACAAGCAGCGGCTCAAGGGAGCCCCGTTCCCTCTCCCCGGCTGTCGAATCGATCGCAACCTGCAAGCCTCCGACAAAAATGCCCATGACCAAGAGCAACGGCATGAAGCCGATCAACCTCGCGGTGCGCTGTTGTTGGGTCGCTAGTTCGAGGGTCTCAACACGTACAGGCCGGGCAACCTCCGGGCTGATCCCCCGAACTATCAGCCGCTGGTCAGCGATTGCCCGACCGTACCCGCGAATCAGATCACGGACGCGGCTTACGGAACGATCCAGACTGCGGTCCATGCCCTCCACGATGATCTCGACCTCGGCTGTCTTGGAACCGGCGAAACGCTCCGCAAAATCCTCAGGAATCACTAGCGCGAAATCGACGTCGCCGTTGCGTACCGCCTCTCGAGGTTGGTCCGGACCTTGCTCGATCTCAATGCCTGCTTGCTGATCGAGCCAGCCGATCAATTCACGGGCGTGTTCCATGCCGACGACCGGAATCTTGATCTGCCGCGCCCGCTCGACCGACTCAGACGCTTGGCCCATTGCCACGTAAAACAAGAGCGGGAGAAGCGCAAGCGGTGCCAATACAGAAATCAGTGAGCGACGGTCCCGCAAGCCATCGACCAGCTCCTTGCGCAGGACCACCGCGAGAGCGGCCACCAAGTTCGTCACCCCCGTGCCCCGCTGCGGCCCGTAAGCGCGACAAAGACATCCTCAAGGTCGTCCAGCCCCGTCGACCGCCTGAGCTCCGCAGGCGTGCCGCTGGCAATAACCCTGCCTGCGGACACAACAACGATGCGGTCGCTTACAGCAGCCACCTCTTGCATGACGTGACTGGAGAACACGACGCACTTTCCGCGTTCCCGCAGCTGGACGATCAGTTCCCGCACGGCTCGGGTGCTCATCACGTCCAGCCCGGTGTTCGGCTCGTCCAGCAGGAGGTTTGCCGGGTCATGCAGCAGTGCGCGCGCCAATGCGACCTTCGTGTTCTCGCCGTGCGAGAGGCCTGCAGCCCGCCTGTCGGCGAAGTCTCCCATTCCGAGCAATTCGACCAAGTCCTCGCAGCGGGTCTCGGTCTCAGATCGTCCGAGCCCCTGCAGGTGGGCGAAGTAGCGCATGTGCTCGCGGGCTGTGAGGCGCGGATAAAGGCCCCTGGCCTCAGACAGCACACCTAGCCCCCTCCGAGCACTCTGGGGCTGTGCGATCCCATCCACGCCATCAACCCGCACTTCTCCGGCATCGGGCTGGATCAGTCCGTAGATCGACCGCAGCGTGGTTGTCTTGCCTGCCCCGTTCTCTCCGAGCAGGGCGGTGACCTCCCCGTTTCGCGCTTCGAACGAGACATCGTCCACGGCGACTACATCTCCGAAGCACTTGCGGAGACCGCGCACCTCGATCATCGCTCGCGCTCCATCGAGGGGCCGCCGGGTGTGACGAAGAAACCCGGTCGCTTGAGTTCGTCCACGCACGAAGTGTCCAAGTCGTCGGCAGATCCGGCTTGCACGAACTCCGCCACCAGTTCGGACACGCAACCGCGGGCCGTCGCACCGTGGCCGGTCCCAGGCGCCACGACATGCAGCACTCTAGAAAAGCCCGCAGCGAGATCCTCTCCCCTGTGCGGGGGCGTGACGGGATCCAGCGCTCCCGACAAGACCAACGCCGGAACATCCGACACGACCGGATCGTGATAGTCTGCTGCGATCTGGCCGCGCGGCCAGGCGCCGCAGATCTTGTCCCATGCCTCCAACGTCCCGTCGTTGCCGAACACGCCGGACGGCGCGGCGTTGCGGGCCGAGTCGTCAACCCATGGCAGGTCCTCGGCGCAGATCACCGAGAAGAACATCCCCCAATTGACTCTTACTTCGCTCGGCGCACTCTCGGCTTCGACCGCCAGCGCGAGCAGGCCGGCGAAATCCCCGCCATGCATTTGCTCGACTAGCATCGGAACGAGGGCCGCCGCATCCGGGCTGTACAACGCGAGTCGCAAGATGTCAGTGACGGCTTCTGCACGCAATGTGACCGCGACCTCCGCACCCGTCCGCGGGTGCCGCAGAAACGACTCCTTGCCCTCGCGGCCCAGCCTAGCCAAGACTTCCTCAAGCTTGCGGCGAAGGTCGGGAAAGCGCTCCCGGCAAGCCGCCCGGCCCTCGCAATCCTCGAGCAGCAGGTCGAGCGCTCGCTGCGAGTCCTGCGGAAACCCCTCAGGCAGTGTCATGGTCATCGGCACCGCACCGTCGAAGACGATGCTGCGGACCCGCTCGCCGTGGCGCCGGAGATAGACCAGGGCGGCGCGGGTGCCGTAGGAGGCGCCCCAAAGGTTGATGCGTTCATAGCCGAGGCTGGCCCTGACCTCGTCGAGATCGTCCATGGCCACGGGCGTGGTGTAGAAGCGAAGGTCGGCCTCGTACTCCTCAAGGCAGTTCAAGAATGTTTCGACGGCGTAGTCGTCGCTAAGGAACTCGCCCAAGTCATCGGTGTCTCGGTCGCACGGCAGTCCGTTGGAGCGCCCCGTCCCGCGCTGGTCGACGAAGACGATGTCGCGCTCCCGGCGGACATCGCCAAACAGACCGACAAGCAGGGAGCTGAGCTGAGCGGCACCCTGTCCGGGGCCTCCAGCCAGAACGAAGAGGGGATCAGGCTGCGGATTCCGGCCGGTAGCTGGGTACACGACCACTCGAAGATCGATCTGGCGCCCAGACGCCGCGCTGCGGTCTTCATGCACAGGTATCCAGCCGCACAGCGCGTTGCGCGGCCCATCGCCGGGCTCGCATTCGGCGAGCGGGCTTGGATCGGCGGTTTGGCCTGCCTCCGATCCGCAGGCACACAGCAAGGCGATTGCCGCTCCAACCAGCGCGCCTCTCCTGAGCGCAAGCCCAAGGAGCGATCCGTTCCGGACAGAAAGCAGCCGGGCCAGCGCCTGAATCGGATTCATCGCTAGTACTTAGTGTTCGCGGAGGATCCGCTCGCAAGAGCGCGAGCCCATCACTGCGCTACGAGGACGGGCTCGATATGCACTAGGTTGGTCGGCAGATACTCCCGGGCCTCGATGTAGTCGTCGAACCAGTGGGCTTCCGGGTTTCGCCGGAACATCATGAGCTTGCCAGTGAGGCGCGGATTCGCCGCACGGTGGTACTTGAACAGGACGTGTTCGTCGGTAAGCCCGAGGATCTCGATCTTGCCGGTCGAGTGGGACATCGCAAGCCGCGCCCGCTTGGCTAGCCCGGACATCCGCTCAAGCGACTTGGCGAATATGCGGTAAGCATTCTCGACAGATACCGAGTAGCTCTCGTTACCCTCGGTCGGGCGGCACTGGAACACGTAGTAGGGCGGCACTCCCAGATAGGAGAGTTCGTTCATCAGCTCGCTCAGCACGCCCGGGTCGTCGTTGATGCCGTGGATCATCGGTGTCTGATTGATCGTCACCGCCGAGTGGGCCTGCAGGCAGTGCAATCCCTCCCGGGCCACGGCCGTCAGCTCGACCGGATGGTTGAAGTGGCACATGACGTAGATTCGGCCTTGCTCCGGCGTCGAGTAGCGCTCGAACATCGCGTGCAGCTTCGGGTCATCCAAGATGCGGTACGGATTGAAGGCCGGCATCTTGCTGCCGAGCCGGATGATCTTCACGTGGGGAATCTCGCGCAATTGAGCGATGATCGGCTCCAGCTTCGAGGTGGACATGATCAGCGGGTCTCCGCCGGTGAGAAGCACATTGCTGATCTCGGGATGCTCCCGGATATACGCGATACCAGCGGAGACGTCGCGGACGACCTCGTCGTTGTCGTCCATGAACAGCCGCTTGCGGAAGCAGAACCTGCAGTAGGCGCCGCATACGTCGTTGCACAGCAGCAACGCGGTGTCCGAATACTTGTGCTCTAGGCCCGGGACCTTTGTGTAGAGTTCCTCGTACGAGGCGTCCAACCTCCCCCACTCGTTCAATTCGCGGGCGTCGGGTATGACCAGCCGTCGAATCGGGTCGTTCGGATCGTCCCAGTCGATCAGCGATTGGTAGTACTCGTTGGTACGGAATACGTATCGCTCGCTGACCTTGGCTGCCGCCTCGCGCTCCTCGGGGCTGAGGGCTGAAATCTTGTTAACGGACGTAATGTACTTCGGCTTTGGCATGGGCGATTCCTCTGCAGCTAGCCTAGGCAGCCTTCGTTGAGAACAGCTCAGAACAGCAATACAGCTGGCTCGTTCGCCGTTTCAATGGCTACCTGGCGCGTCAAACGGGTATCTATTGAAACAAAAAGAGTCCATCAGCGCAAGGATGGCTGCTGCGGCAGACCGGGCCGTTGCGAAAGATTCACGGAATCTTCAGACGTTCTGCTGCGCCGCGGTTGCGCAAACTGCTGGCCTTGCGAGCACATTCGGAGCGCATGGTCGCTCGTTACGGCACGAGTCCCGATATCTGGTCGATCTGTCCGAATGCCTGCCGGCAAGCGCGTCGAAGCGGCGAAAAACGTCCCTTGCGGACTCGTAGGAGTGCTAGACTCTCCAAGACTAGGAGGGAATCTTATGAAGCGAATCGTTGCGCTGCTACTCACGTTTGCCGCCCTGACCTTTGCGGCCGACAAGAAGATCGTTGTTCGCGGATCGGGCTATGGCTTTGCCGACAACGACGCCGCGATCAAGCTCTACCAGGAAGCGGCCGGTGACAATGCCACCGTCGTCTCCGCTCGCTCTGCCGAGGAGTTCGCCAAGGAGATCGTCGATGCTCACGGCATCATCGGCGGGATCAGCAAAGAGCAATTCCCAACGGCGAAGAATCTCGAATGGGTGCAGTCCGTTAGCGCGGGCGTGGAAGCCTACTCGTTCTGGCCTGAGTTCATGGCCAGCGACGTGATGCTGACCAACTGCAAGGTGGTCCAGGGCCCGACTATCGGCGACCATGCCTTCGCGCTGCTGCTTTCGCTGACGCGCGGCCTGTACGACTACGGTCCTAACCGGCGGCAGTGGAAATCCCGCTCAGATGCTCCCGCCGGCATGACCGAACTGCCCGGCATGACAGCAGTCATCGTCGGAATGGGGGGGATCGGCACCCAGATCGCCCAGCGCGCTCACGCCTTCGGCATGGATGTTATCGGCGTTGACCCCAAGAACATACCCGTGAGCGTGTACGCCCCGACCATCGTGCCGCCGGACCGGCTCGATGAAGTCCTGCCTAAGGGGGACGTTGTGTTCATCGCAGCCCCGCTGACGCCGGAGAGCGAGCACATGATCGCAGCCAAGCAGTTCGACGCGATGAAGAGGGGAGCGTATTTCATCGCCGTGTCGCGCGGCCGCCTGTACGACAAAGGCGATCTGATCAAGGCCATCGACAGCCAGAAGCTGGCCGGCGCCGGCCTGGACGTGACTGACCCGGAACCGCTACCGGCCGACGATCCGCTGTGGGATTTCAACAATATCGTGATCACGCCGCACGTGGCATCCCACGCCAAGGGCTCGGACGACCGCCGACTTGACCTGATCGTGGGCAACGTGGGCCGTTTCTCCAAGGGCGAGAAGCTGACGCACCTGGTGGACAAGTCGGTCGGCTACTAGCCGGCCGCGGCCCGAGCGGTTCACTCAAGGCTTACGCCAGAGTTGTGCCGCGATGGAGGTTGAGCGACGGCACCGTGCGCGACAAGGTGTCAGGACCGAGATGTGCGCCCGCTGGGCGCTGTATTCGCGACCGCTCGAATTCAGCGGACCTGCGACCTTGCGGGCCAAGGCGATTCGCTACGGCTACGAAGAAAGTGACGAGACGTGGCAACAGCTTGCATGAGCAAGTGCCGCGCGGGAAGGGTCCGCCCTGCCCAGCTCTCGGCTCACTGCGATTGCCGCGACTGTCTAACGATTCGTAGCGCTTGCTGGACTTCGGGATCGTCGGGCAATAACTCCAGTGCCTGCAGCAGCTCGCGCTCGGCCGCTTCAAGTTCTCCCGCATGCCCGTAGGTGAGTCCGAAGTTTTTGTGTATCTGTCCCCGGGCCGGGCACTGACCACATACCGCGAGAGCCTGCTGGAAGAGGTCGAAGGCCTCCGACCAGCGCCCCTTCTGCGCCTCGGCCAACGCGAAATTCCATAGAGTCCCAGCCCGATCAGTATCTTGCTCTTCCGCCTTCAGAGCCGCGAAGCGCTCCCGATACTGCCTCGCCTTCTGCGGATCGATCGCTTGAACAGCCTGGGCCAAGTTATACAGCGACTCCTTGTGGCGCGGATCAAGCTCCAACGCTCGTTCAAAGTGCGGCACGGCCAGCTCCGCGCTGCCAGACTGCGCCAGAGCCAGTCCCAGGTCATAGTGCACGAGAGAATTCTCGGAGTCCGACTCAGCCGCCGACCGCAGCAATTCGATCGCCCGCTCGTCGTTGCCCGCGGCCCTTTCGATCTGGCCCAACAGGTGCAGCACGGGCGCGAAGGCGCCGTCCAGCGTCAGGCCTTGCTCGAGCGCCAGACGGGCCTCCGTGGTGCGCCCCATGTCGTGCAAGACGCGACCGACGTTGTAGTGCGGGCGCGGGGCCTCCGGGGCGAGCCGAACGGCCTCGCGGAACGCTCCGAGCGCATCTTCTTGACGCCCGCCCTCCGCCAGCGCGATGCCTAGGTTCAGACGAGCTTCGGGAGAGTCCGGATCAAGCCGCACGACGGCTTCGAAGTGCGGCACGGCGTCCAGCGGGCGGTCCAGACGGGTCAGGACCATGGCCAAGCCTTGGCGCGTCCTGAGATTGTCTGGAGCAAGCCTAAGGGCCTCCGTCATGCTTGCAAGCGCGGCCTCGAACCTGCCGCTGGCGGCCAGCTTCAGGCCTAGGTTTAGGTGCGCCTCAGCGTGGTCTGGCTGCAACTCCAACACCTTGCGGAACATCGCTTCTGCCAGCGGCCCGCGTCCCAGCTGCTCGTAGGCAACGCCGAGATGCAGGTGTGCCGACACATTCTTGGCGTCTTGGCGGATCACCTGTTGGAAGAGTTCCCTAGCCTCGTCCGCATTACCCAAGGACATGCTTCGCTCGGCGCGCTGCATCAGGATCGAGACCTGGTCAGCCTGCTGCTGGCCTGCTCGCAAGCGCTGGAACTCATCCAACTCGCGCTGCGCTCCTGCCCTGTCGCCGGCTCTCCTCAGAGCTTGCGAGAGCTGGTACCGAACATCTGCCCTGGAGGGGTCCAGCCCGGCGGCTTTTCGGAGGTACGCCACTGCCTCGTCCGGCTCCCCCTGCTTCACCAGCACAGCGCCCAGGTTGAACAGTGCGTCAGCGTGGCCCGGATCGACAGCCAGCGCTGCCCTCAACGCTGCCTCGGACTCCTTCATGCGGTTCGAATGGCGCAGCGCCAACCCTCGCACGTACAGCTCATCGAAGCTCTGCGAGACCGCGCCTGCCAAGTCCGTGTACTTGTCGATTTCGGTTAAAGCCTGTTCGTATTGGTGAGAAGTGACGAGAATCTTAGCTAGAGTCAGGCGTGCCTCGGCATGGGTCGCGTCGAGTGAGAGCCCTCTGCGCAGGGCTTCGATCGCCTCTTCGTAGCGCTTCTCGTCCGCCAGCGCGACGCCGCGGTTGAAGTGCAGCAGGGGATTCGCCGGGTAGCTTGCCAGCGCATCGTCCAGCGAAGCCAGGGCGGCGGCTGGATTGCCGGCGGCACGCTGGCGGGCTGCTTCCGCCAGCGCCTCGTCGGGCCCCTGAGCAAGCAGGCCGCCAGAGCACAAAGCGATCTGAACCGCGGCCAGCAGCCTAGATTTCACAGCGACACCTGGCATGAACCTGTAGTGGACGGCCGTCGCGGACCTAGGCGGACGCCATACAGTAGCTTACGGCCAAGGGCCGCATCGTGTCACCAGCTTCAATTGGACGAGCCCGCCGGCCTCCGCCGGCGGGCTCATCGGCTTCCGGGCATAGTCTGCCGCAGCCCTTTAGAAGTACACCTTGAGGCCCATCTGGATCTGGCGGGCCAGGTTGGCGGTGCCAAGCACGCGACCGAAGTTCCCCCGGCTAATGTTGGCTGCGGGCGCTCGATACTGCGGAGTGTTGAAACTGTTGAACAGTTCTACGCGGTACTCGATCCTCAGGTCCTCCTTGATCGAGAAGATCTTGAAGAACGAGAAGTCGACGTTGTTGATGCCGTCTGCCCGCAGGGTGTTGCGACCAGCATTGCCAAAAGTGCCCGGCTGCGGCACCGCAAACGCGCTCTCGTTCAGCCATACTGCCGTCGTGGGATTGGCGGGATTAGGATTGCCCACGTAGTCTGGCCGATAGCGCCCATTGGGAAGACCTGTGCCAGCAATGTCGCCATTGACGTTTGGCGTGTAGGGCTGGCCAGAGGCGAACAAAGCCAAGCCGTTGAACTTCCAGCCGCCGAGAATCGCGTTCAGCGCCGGGCTGGAAGAGCGGAACGGCAGCTCGACGACCCAGTTGAAGTTGAGGTTGTGGGTCAGGTCAATGCCGGACACGCTACGGTCCATGTTGAAGTTGTACGGGTCCTGGACCGAGCAGTTCTCCACGAACCAGCCAGTGCAGCCGATGTCGATCGACTTCGACCACGTGTAGTTGACCATGAACGAGATGCCCTTCGAGAATCTTCGGTTGTACTGGGTCTGCAGCGCGTGGTAGTTGCTTCGTCCCCACGACGTGAGGTAGTTGTTGGCTCGGAAGAGCGGGAAGGGTGCCCGCTGGCGCGCTTCAGAGCGCTTCCCGGGCGTTAGCGCCACGTTGTAGTACGTGCCGAGCGGCTGGCGCCGATTGCCGGATCCGACGTAGTTCACCTGAAGCATGGTCGCGTCATCGAGTTGCCGCTGGATGCCGAAGTTCCACTGCATCGAGTAGGCGTTGTCCATGCGCGGATCGGAATACCATGCTCCTTGGTTGTACGGTGTCGCCGTGGGCAAAATACCGGTGGGGGCAGGGTTCTTGGCAGATACGTCAGGCATCGAATCGGGCGGGTTGGTGCCGTTCTGCAACTTGCGTCCGACATCCGGCCAAGTATGGCCAAGGTTCTGGGTGTTCTGCGTGACTCCGGCGAAGTTGTCGAAGTAGATGCCCGACGAGGCGCGAATCGCCGTGCGGTCATTCAAGCGATAGGCGAAGCCGAAGCGCGGCTGCCAGCTCATCGGCCATGGATCCTGCACGTAGCCGCCGGTCGCCACCCGGACTCGGTCCGGCAACGCCCCGTCAGGGTCTGGCAAGCAGGGTGCCACGCCTTTGACCGCGCAAGTGGGCGGCGCGGCCGTGATCCAGTAGATGCCCTCGTTGTAGTCGATGTTGCCGAACTCGACCGTGTTCTCCGCAGCGTTGCCGAATTGCGGCAACACTGTGCTGTCGACGCGCACGCCAAAGTTGATCGTCAGCTTGGACGTGGCCTTCCAAGAGTCCTGGCCGAAGAAAGAGTACAGAGCCCCGCCCCGCGCGCGCTTGTGGAAGTCGCGCCTGGACCACGCATTCGGCACGTTCAGCAGGAATGACGCCAGCGGATGCCCGGTGCCGCCTGGATTGTCGGGGCTAGCCGTGCCGACGGTGCTGAAGTTGTTCGAATGGTCGTTGGTCGTGCCGAAATGGCCAATGATGTTGTACTCGGCGCCGAACTTGAGGGTGTGGGTGCCGGCGATCTTGGTGTAGTCGCCCTTGTACTGCCAAGTGTCGCTCGTGCGCGTGAAACCGGTTCGCTCGCCGCCGCCGAAATACTGTGCGACACCAACGTTTGGGACGAATGATGTTCCGCTGCGGAAGCCCCCAGCGAAATCGGGATTCCAGCCGACCGTGGAGATAAAATCCGCAGGGATGTTGAGGAACGAATTTCCTGTGTCCCGCTTGACGTCGGTCCTCGCGAAGGACACCGTCATGATGCTGGTCGGGTCGAACGTATGCACCCAGTTCGCGGCCACATTCAGATTGTCGACGTTCACAAAACTCGTGAAGTTCTGGCGTCCAGCCGACCGGATGCTGTCATTGTTCTGCGTGCTGTAGCGCACATAGGCGGTATCGGATTCGCTGAAGTGATGGTCGACACGTCCGGAAATCTCATATTGATCCAGAGCCGTGCCAGTGGTATCGCGCTGGTTGAGGTTGCCGAGGTCCGTGCCGAGGTCGATCGGCGCGGGCACCGTCTGGTCCAAGTAGTAGAGGAACCCCTGGTCTAGCCGACTGGCGGGGATCCTGTTGTCGGCAAACGGATCCCGGACGGCGTTGCCATCGGGTCCAATCCGCGTCGAGTACGGATCGTAGATCTGCCGCGCGGAATCGCTGATGTCTCCGGCCTTGTTCGCGGCCGTTGGCACCCGGTAGTTGCGGTTCGCCGGCCCCCGATTGGTGAAACCTTGGAAGGCGCCGTAGAAGAACGTCTTGTTCCTGACGATCGGGCCGCCGACAGTCGCGCCGAACATGTTCTGCGCCAGCGCCGCTTTGTCCCTCAAGAACGTGTTCCGGGCGTCCAAGTTATCGTTGCGCATGAATTCCCAAAGACTGCCGTGGACCTCGTTGCTTCCCGATTTGGTGACAACGTTCACGACCCCGCCAGTGACGCCCCCGAACTCGGCGAGGTCGTTGTGCGACTGCACCTTGAACTCTTGGATGGCGTCCAGGATCGGCGGCACGGCGTAGGTGCTGGTCATCGTCCCCTGGTTATTCACGCCGTCGGTGAGGAACAGGTTGCTGCGGTTGTTCTGGCCGTTGATCGACGGGAAGCTGAACGTACCCACCGAGGTGCTGCCGAAACCGCCCCTGCTCTGAGCGACGTTCACCGGCGATGCCCCCGGAGTGAGCATCAGCAACTGCGTGAAGTTGCGTCCGTTCAGCGGCAGGTCAACGACCTGCTGCTCGGTCATGGCGGTACCTAACTCTGACGACGACGCCTGCACCTGAGCACCGATCGCTTCGACGGTCACAGACTCTGTGACCGCACCGACTTCGAGGACAACGTCAAACGTCGCCGTCTGGTTGACAACCAGCGAGAACGGTTCGACCGACGACGTGCGGAAGCCCTCGGCCGTAGCCTCGATGGTGTAGTAGCCCGGAAGAACGCTGACGAAGCCGTAGCGGCCTACAGCGTTGGTTTCGGCGCGACGTTCAATGCCGGTCTCGACGCTGGTCAGGATCACCTCGGTCCCGGGCACAACTGCCCCCTGCTGGTCCGTGATCGTTCCGTTCACGGCGGAACTGGAAGCCTGGCCGAAGCCAAGGCCTGCGAAAACGGTCAGCGCGCAAGCCAGCAGGACGGCCGTCCTGAGGGCGCGCAAGCCGCGCGATTGATAAGCGATTGACATGATGCCTCCTTAGGCGTTGCTGCCAAGATAGAAGGGGCGTATACCAAGAGCCCCCCTCAACCCCACTCAATACGCCGCACATCATAAACGGCATCACGGACGGCGTCAATGCCCAAACCACACATTGGAGCGTGCTGGCTCGTAGCTGCGGTTGCGCTAGCCCTCGCGCCCGGACGCGGCACGGCCCAGAGCATGTCCTCGGCCGAGCGGCGAGCGATGCCGCCGCTCCCCTTGCCGGAGGGCGTGGTGCCACCACGAGCCGACTTTGTCGACATAGCGGAGAGAGCAGGCTTGGCGCTCGGCCGGGCTCCGACCGCGCCCGGCGAGATGACCTACCTGACCGAGACCACAGGAGGAGGGGTCGCTCTGATTGACTACGACAACGACGGCCTGCTGGACATTTTCTTGGTCGGCTCGGCGGATGCGAATTCTCCTGCCCAAGAGACAGCGCATCGGCTGTACCGCAACCAAGGCAGTCTGCGCTTCGACGATGTCAGTGCCGAGGCAGGCTTGCAGAGGACGGGTTGGGGACAGGGCGTGTGCGCCGGAGACTTCGACCAGGACGGCCATGTGGACCTGTTTGTCACTCACTGGGGCACGGACTCACTGCTGCGCAACCTAGACGGCGCTGGATTCGGGGACGAAGGCGAGCAGCGCGGCGTTGCGGGCGGGCCGGATCGCTGGAGTACCGGCTGCAGCTTTGTGGACTTCGATCGCGACGGAGACTTAGACCTATTCGTGGCCCACTACGTAGAATTCGACCAAGCAACAACACCATTGCCGGGTGAAGCCCCTCAGTGCGCGTGGAAGGGAGCGCCGATTCCGTGCGGGCCTCGGGGACTGGCCGCCGAGGCCATGTCGCTGTTCGCCAATGACGGAAGGGGCTACTTCGAAGACGTCTCACGAAGCACAGGCATCGCAACCGCGAAGCGCTACCACGGGCTGGGAGTGCTCAGCTCCGACTTCGACAGCGACGGCTGGCCTGACGTGTTCGTGGCCTGCGATTCCACAGCGAATCTGCTGTTTCGCAACGCCGGCGACGGGACCTTCGAAGAGATCGGCCTCGTTTCCGGCGCGGCCTACGACGAGGACGGCCATGAGCAAGCGGGCATGGGCGTGGCCGCGGCAGACTACGACGGCGACGCGCGAACTGACCTGTTCGTGACCAACTTCGCGGCCGACACCAATACTCTCTATCGAAACGTGGCCAGCGGCCAGTTCCGGGACGCGACGGTGACGACGGGCCTCGCTACGGTGGCGGCATTTGTGGGCTGGGGGACTGAGTTCCTAGACTTCGACCTCGATGGCTGGCCAGACATCTTCGTGGCCAACGGTCATGTTGCGCCAAGTGTCAACGACGCTGGCATTGGCGAAACCTTCGCGCAGCCGCGCCTTCTGTTTTGGAATCGAGGCGACGGCAAGTTTCATCCGGTCTCGGCTCAGTCCGGGAGCGCCTTCAGCGCGGCTCATCCGTCACGTGGAGCAGCGACGGGAGACCTAGACAACGACGGAGACGTCGAGATCGTGGTCGTAAATGTCGGCCAGTCCCCTTCCCTGCTGCAGGACCGCAGCGAGCGTTCGGCGAACTGGTTGGTAGTCCGGGCGCTGGCCAGGTCGGGCAGCGACGCCATCGGCGCGCGGGTGACCGTCCGGGCGGACGGGTTCCTACGCACTTCGGAGGTCCGCAGCGGCGGCGGATACCTGTCGCAAAGCGATCTTCGCCTGCACTTCGGCCTCGGAGACCTGAGCTCGGTGGAGATCGAGATCCTGTGGCCCTCCGGCCTGAAGAGCAGTGCTGGCGCCTTCGCGGCCAACCAGTTGGTGACTATTACGAAGCCACGCCAGTGACCGTCGGCCAGAACTCCTCAACGCGGATCTCCGGAAGCGCCTTAGTGGGCGGGGCCAGCTGCAATGCAATCCGCCCGCCGTCGGGCCTCCGTTGATCTGGAAAGCCCCCAGCGGAAGGCGATTCGTGCATTCAGAAGTGCGGACCCACGTGTCCGGCAGCCCCCATTGCGTGGGGCATGGGAATCCCGTAAGGGCCTGCCAGTCCAATAGGGGCTGATCCCCGGTTGAGCTGGGGATGACCGAGGCTCACCGGGCAACGCATCAACGTGCCGACTACTGGATCCCGTCGGTTAGCATAGGGCGATGGCTGACCTTACGAGACGATCCTTCCTCGGCACCGTCGGCGGCGCACTGTGCGCCGGCCACGCGCTTCACGCGCAAGCCTCCAAGCCCAACATAGTCATCATTTACACGGACGACCAAGGCACCTTGGATGCAGGGTGCTTTGGCTCTGGCGACATCCACACACCGAACATCGACGCCCTCGCGCGGCGCGGCGTGCGGTTCACGCAATCCTACGCCCACGCGGTCTGCTGCCCGTCGCGGTCGCAGCTGCTGACCGGGAGAGTCCCCCAACGAGGCGGCGTGACGAACTGGCTGTCGAACAACCCAGCCGACGAAAACGGCCGCAACATGTACACCAGCGAAATCACCCTGGCGGAGATCTTACGCGACCACGGATACCGCACGGGGCTATCGGGCAAGTGGCATCTCGGCGCCAAGCCCGGCCACCAGCCGCTCGACCAAGGGTTCGACGAAGCCTACGGCCACCTAGGCGGATTCATCGACAACTTCGAGCACAAGTTCCTACACTCGAATCCCCGGCGCCCGCCATTTCACGACCTCTACCGCAACGGCAAGGAAGTCGACGAGACCGGCCGCTACTTTCCCGATCTAGTGGTCCGCGAGGCCACGCGATTCATCGTCGAGAACAAGGACCGCCCCTTCTTCCTTTACTGCGCCTTCAATGTGCCGCACTATCCCGAGCAGTCCGACCCCAAGTTCGACAAGATGTACGACGGCATGGCCATGCCGCGCCGGTCCTACGCCTCGATGATCACAACGACTGATGACCGCATCGGACAAGTCCTGAACACGCTGGAGACATGGGGCCTGCGCGACAACACTCTCGTGATCTTCATGAGCGACAACGGGCACTCGACCGAGCAGTTCAACAACTGGGGCGTCAACTACGGCGCGAACGGCGGCGGCGGCAACACCGGCGACTGGCGGGGAGCCAAAGGCAGCCTCTTCGAGGGAGGAATTCGCGTGCCGTCCGTGATCAGCCTGCCCGGGCGCATCCCGCAGGGCGAAGTCCGCGACCAAGCGATCTCGAACATGGACTTCTTCCCCACGATCTTGGAACTGTGCGGCGTCGACCCGCCCGCCTACGAGGTGGACGGCAAGAGCCTCTGGCCGGTGCTCGAGTCGTCCGATGCGCCATCCCAGCACGAAGTGTTCCATTGGATGTGGCAAGACCAGTGGGCCATCCGCGAAGGGGACTGGAAGCTGATCGGCAACGGGCGGGACACCACGGGCCTCAAGTCCCGCCATGCACCGCGCAAGGACATGGGCGAGCTCTATCTCGCGAACCTTGCTGACGGGCCCCCGGAATCGATCAACCACGCGGCCGACCAGCCGGACTTGGTCAAGCGCCTCCGCCGCATGCACGACGATTGGCTCAAGGCGACCGAGCGCTAGCCGCCGCAGAATCATGAAAGTTTCCGCCTCCTGTCTGGCGTTTGCAGCGGCACTGCTAGCCACGCCTGGCCTAGCGCAGACACCACAGATCGGCGATGCACCAGAGGTTGAATCGCCGGTCTCGATCCGCCTGATGTTCGGCACGGACCGGCACACGCCGCAACGCTGGGATGGGTCGGTGGCCGTCACCGGCGGCCGCGTGCTGGGCGTCATCGGGGTTCACTTCGAGGGCCGAGATCAGATCGTCGGGCAGAGCGGATGGAAATTGACCAACCGGGTGACGCGCTATGCAGACTCCACCACCCAGCGGGGCTACGACCCGGTCCACACACGGCCGTTCGCGATGATCCCGAACGGCGTCGTGGTCTCTGTCGAGGCTGCGGAGACGTCCGATCTCGAAGTCAAGACCGAGCAGGGTTCGTTCTCTTTCTCGCTGGGTGAACTCCCGTTCGGCCGGACGCTTGAATTCCTTGACGGCACGGCATCAGCCCAGCGCATTCCGACCACCACCGACGTCACGGCTGGCGAAACCGACAACGACTACCCCGCGCTGACCACGGATGCGGACGGCACCGTCTGGATCTCGTGGATTTCCTACAAAGAAGAACGCGACGCCGTCTGGCTCGCTCGCAGGGACGGAGCGGGCTGGAACCAGCCGATGCAAGTCTCGCCGGACGGATACGCCGACAATTTCCGCACGGCAGTCGCCGCGGATGCTGCCGGCGGGCTGGTTGTGGTCTGGTCGGGCAAATCGCCGGCCGGGTCGTGGGGCATATTCTCGCGCAGGCTGAGCGATGGCCAACTCTCGGGGGTCGCCAGCCTCGCGAGCGAGGCGCCGAATCTCTACCTCCAAGCCGCGGCGGACAGCCAAGGCAACGTACACGTGGTATGGCAGGGATTCCGGGATCGGGTCGCTCAGATCCTGCACGCGCGGTGGGACGGCTCAAGTTGGTCCCCAGAAGAGGCGATCTCTGACGCGAGCGCGGACAGTTGGGCGCCGGCCATCGCCGCCGACTCCACAGGGGGCGTTTGGGCGGGCTGGGACGGCTACCATTCCGGTGACTTCAACGTCTACGTGCGCCGCCGCACCGCCGCCGGGACGTGGCAGCCACAACGGCAAGTGACCCATTCGCTCGGGTTCGACGCCAACGTCTCACTGGCGTGCGACGCGGCAGACCGACTCTGGATGGCATGGGACCACGGCGAAGCGAACTGGGGCAAGGACTGGAGCAGCCAGCGCTTCCGACCCGGCGGCGGAGCGGGCCTCTACCGCGTGCGATCCGTGAAGGTCGCAGCACTCGAAGGGGATCGGATCGCCGAGGCCACCGGCTTCATGGACGCGGTTCCACCTGCTTCCAAGGACTACATGCAGCAAGCCCGCCTCGTCGTCGATGGCAGCGGCCATGTTTGGGCCATGGCCCGCTCACTGACCAGCACTACCACGCGAGTTGACAACAACTGGGGAGCCGGCGGCATCTGGGAAATGCTGCTGGCCCGGCTGGACGAGAACGGCTGGTCGCCATTGACGAAGCTGCACGCCACCAATGGCAGAAACGACGTCTGGTCGGTGGCTACGGTCGATGGCACGGGCAAACTATGGTTCGCGTGGTCCTACGATGCGCGGCCGTTCGGCTCCCCTCGGCGCTCTGTGAACCGGGCAACGCCGCAGGCTCAGATCACCCACGTCTCGCACAGCGTGATCGATCCCTCGCAGGCGGCGTGGCGCGGATCGGGCGAACCGAAGCGGTCGCAGTTCAGCGAGGCGGAATTGAGCGCCCCGCCAGTCCACGCCAACGAGGAGCAAGATACCGCTGCCATACGCGCCTACCGCTACGAAGCCGGCGGTAAGACCTACAGGATTCTCCGAGGCGACCTGCACCGGCATACCGACATTTCGGCCGACGGCATCGGCGAGGGCGGCCTGATCGACTTCTACCGCTACGCCTTCACCGCCGGTCAGTTCGACTTCATGATGGTGGGCGACCACCAATATGGCGGCGACACCGTTCCAGGAGTGGAATACAACTGGTGGAGGACCGAGAAGTCCGAGGACATCTTTCTGGTCGACGGGAGGTTCTGGCCACTGTTTGGCACCGAGCGCAGCGTGACGTACCCCAATGGCCATCGCAACACGGTATTCGCCCAGCGGGGCGTCCGCTGGATGCCGATACACGCCGGCGAGCGAAACGGCTCGATCAACACCGGCGAGGTGCTGTTTCCCTACCTGCGACGCTACGGCGGCATCTCGACGCCGCACACTTCGGGTACTGAACAGGGCACGGATTGGCGAGAAAGCGACGAAGAAGTGGAGCCGATCGTGGAGATCTACCAGAGCTTGCACGCCTCGTACGAATACCCCGGCGCTCCGCGCGCCGAAACCCCGGACAAGCGCTACTACCACCACGGCGAACCGTGGCTGCCCAAGGGATTCGTCTGGAACGCGTGGGCCAAGGGGATCAAGATCGGCGTGCAGGCGAGCTCCGATCATGCGGGCACGCACGACGCGTACGCCTGCGTGCTAGTCCCGGGCGACAAAGACATCACCCGCCAGGATTTGATCGACGCAATGAAGCGGCGGCACACCTATGCGGCGACCGACAACATCATTCTGGACATGCGCATTGGCGACCACCTCATGGGCGACGCTTTCGCCATGTCGGAACAGCCAGTCGTCCGAGCCAAGGTCATCGGAACAGGGCCGATCAAGCGGGTGGTCTTGATCAAGAACAACAAGATCGTCTACACGGACACCTCTGGAGCCAAGGAAATCGCTTTCGAATACCGCGACGATTCAGCGCAACCCGGCGAGAGCTACTACTACATCCGAGCCGAACAGGCCGATGGATCGTTGGCTTGGGGCAGTCCGATCTGGGTATCGTACCGCTAGTGCGAGGCTCGGCAACATCCCGAAAGAGCTGCTCACCAGAAGTACGGACCCTGCGGCGATGACGGAGAACGACTCTACCCGTATCGATGTCGAGACCGCCAACAACGGCAGGCCAAGCGGAGACGAAGGTCGTATCTAAGAGCAAGCAGATCAACGCAGTGAGGCGGATCGAGGCAGGCCAAGCGATCGCGATCCTTGCGGAGCGCGAATTCTGGGATCTCCTAGGTCTGGCAACATAGGCCGATTAGGCCGCTGCGCGTTTATGATTAACTTTATATTAAATATGAAGCGAATTGTGTCGCTAAACCGCACCGGTGCCCCATTCGCCTGCGGCATCTACTTGCTTGCGCGTGCCAGAATGTTCCGCAGTGCTAACGCCAACTCGTAGAGCCGTGCTCGCGCAGCTTGCCTGCTGCGGTTGTTCAGGACTCCTTGACCGCTCGACGACGGAACGGCCCCCACCGTCCCCCTGGAAGCTGGCCATCGGCCTCAACGGTTTCGGATCTTCGGAGACCCATCACGGCAAGCGCTATGCCTACGAGGAAATCCTGCAGTTCGCCCAGAACGAGGGTTTCGAAGGAATCGAGCTTTGGCGCAGTTGGCGCGATGGCTACCCCGATCCCGAAGACGACGACGCGATCCAAGCGGCGCGGCAGCAGATTCAGTCCTACGATCTGCAGGTGTTCTCCATCCAAGCGGGTGTGAGGGGTGTCAATCCTGTCTCTGACCACCCGTCAGAGCGCACCGAATATATGGTTCGGCTCAAGCAACAAGTCGATCTGGCAGTGAAGTTCGGATGTGACTGCATGGGACTGTGGTCCGCTGGTCGGCCGCCTGACGGGGCGAGCGAGGATGAAGTAATCGAACGGTTGGCCGGGGTCGTCAGGCCCGTCTGCGAATACGCAGTTGACCGCGGGATCGTGCTGGCCATCGAAGGTGAACCCCCGTTAATCATCAACTCCGTGGAACGCTATCACAAGCTCTTCGCCGCCGTCGCGATGGACGAGTTCAAGGTCATCTTCGACCCGTCTCACTTCGATGTGCTGGGCGGCGCAATCGGACGGCCCGAAGACCTGCTGCTCGACCTCGGCGTTGACCGGGTCGGCTACATCCAGTTCTGCGACGGAGACTCCACGCTCCGCCCGTTTCCGAACGGCGGCTCGGGCACCTCGAAGCATCTACCGTGCGGCGAGGGCGTCTATGACATTCGCAAGCTTTGCTCGATCCTCTACGAGGGCGGCTTCCAAGGTTGGTTCCAGATGGATAGCTGGGGTACCGAGGACGCCTATTGGACCTCGAAGTCCTGCAAGGACTCGGTCGCGGACTACCTGCTTACTGCAGCTACAGGAATCTGACTGCGGCGATCTGACCTCTGCCGCAATGGTAGGCCCGAGCGGACTCGAACCGCTGACCTCTACCGTGTCAAGGTAGCGCTCTAACCAAAACTGAGCTACGGGCCTAAGCGGACCGGCTCGGCTTACACCGAACTCGTTGCAAGTCAAGGCTGAATACCCAGCCTCCCTGCTAGCAGTCTGAATCGGATCATAGCACAGGGAGGATGTTGCGCCGCTCGCCCATTGCCGTCAATCAAAGGCACAGGCGGGGTGGATCGTTCGATGGTCTCGGGCCACCAGGCAGGACGGATCTCGTAGCGTTTCGCCTACAGCCTCGCACTTGTTGTATGTTGTACGCGCTGTCCCGAAGGGACCTGGACGCGGTTTCTGGCCGGACAGCGACTGCGAACCATGAAACCACGATTCCTGCTCCGCGCCTGTCTGGCATTCTACTGGACCCTCGCCATTCTTGTGGGGGGAGCGGCCGATGCCCAGACGACCGCCATTCCGGCTGATGCCGAATCCGCCCTCGATGCGTTGAACAACTCGCCGCGCCATGGGGAGTGGATCGACATCGGCGAGGGGCGGTCGAGCACGAACCGCTGGGGAGACACGATCCGCTCGTGGATCGTGTACCCCGAACGGGCGACCCGCGCACCCGTCGTGATAGTGATACACGAGATCTTCGGCCTGACGGACTGGGTTCGCGCCGTGGCAGATCAATTCGCCGCAGAGGGCTTCATCGCTATCGCACCGGACCTGCTGAGCGGCCATGGCGCGGACGGTGGCGGCACTCCGCCGGAGCGCCAAGAGGCGGTCGCTCTGGTTCGATCCCTGCGCGTCGAAGATACGACTCGTCGGCTGTCGGCGGTTGCCCGCTATGGGATTTCGCTGCCGGCCTCTAACGGTAGGTTCGGCGGCGTTGGGTTCTGCTGGGGCGGGAGCACGAGCTTCAACTTCGCAGCCAACGAAGAGAACTTGGACGCAGCTGTCGTCTACTACGGCAGTTCTCCGAGCCGCACGATGCTGGGCCGCGTTGAAGCGCCCGTCCTCGGCTTGTACGGCGGCGACGACGCCCGTGTTAACGCCACCATACCGGACGCGATGCGCGAGATGCGACGTCTCGGGAAGTTCTATGAACCGCACCAGTTCGATGGGGCTGGACATGGCTTCCTGCGGCAGCAGTTGGCCCGCGACGGGGCGAACCTAAGCGCTGCCAAGGCGGCATGGGCCAAGACCATAGAGTTCTTCCGCCAACACCTCGAGAAGTAGAGCTCAACCCATGCGCCGAACTCTCTCATCTCCCGCAAAGCTCGCAATTGGCCTAGCCGTGTTCTCGATGCCCGCGCTGTCGGCCACCAATGTGGTGTTCATGATGGCCGACGACCTTGGCTGGAATGACGTCGGCTACCACGGGAGCGAGATCCGCACGCCGAACATCGACTCTATCGCGCAGCGCGGCATCCAGCTCAACCGATATTACGCAACGCCTCTTTGCAGTCCGACGAGAGCTGCGTTGCTGACAGGCCGCATCCCGCTGCGGTATGGAGTCGATCGGCCGATCGAGACCATGGGCGGTCTTCCGGAGACAGAACGCCTATTGACGGATGTGCTCAAGACTGCCGGGTACGAATCCGCGATCGTCGGCAAGTGGCACTTGGGATTGGTGCACGTCAAGTACCACCCCTATAACCGCGGTTTTGACACGTCATACGGTCATCTGGGACCCGCGGTCGACTACTGGACGCATATCTGGGACGGCGGTCTCGACTGGCACCGCAATGGCAAAGTGCTGAACGAGGAAGGCTACACCACCGAGCTGATCGGCAAGGCAGCGGAGCGGGCGATCTCGGAGCGCGACACGGCAAAGCCGTTGTTCTTGTACGTCGCGTTCAACGCACCGCACGGTCCGCTGCAAGCTCCACCTGAATCGGTGTCTGCGTACGATTCCATCCAGAATCCGCGCCGCCGGACCTACGCAGCGATGGTGAGTGAGATGGATCGAGCAGTCGGCGGAATCCTGAAGACGCTGGAACAGCAAGAGCTGACTGACGATACATTGATCGTCTGGTGTAGCGACAACGGTGGCGCGATTCGCCTCGGAGCGGACAATTCTCCGCTCCGAGGAGGCAAGGGTGGAGCCTTCGAAGGCGGAATTCGAGTGCCCGCCGCTGTTTGGAAGCCCGGCAGTGTCGAGGGCGGCCGGACTCTCACGCAAATGATGACCGTGGCGGACTGGTTTCCGACCATTGCAGCTGCCGCCGGAATCGATCTCGACGCAGACGGTGAACTCGATGGCCTCAACATGTGGCCGGCTTTCACGAACGGCGAAGTCGTGGGCCGTACCAAGCCTTACGTGGCAGGCGTATTCGACAGCGTTGCGCTCATTGATGGGGCGTGGAAGTACGTTGAGCCCCTTCCAAGAGGAGGTAGTGGTGTCGCACATCTTTTTCGTCTAGATAAAGATCCGGAAGAGCGTGAAGATCTGGCAGAAGTGGAGCCGGAGAGGTTCGAGGCAATGCGAGAACAGCTGCGCAGTTTCCCTCGTACAGCCACGATCGCACCAGACGTGACTCCTCCTCCGGGCCCAAGGCGGGGACGTCCGGGAGGCCCACCGCCTCCTAATGCTGGTGGCGAAGGTGCCAGGAGGCCGCCGGGACGCGGCGGTGGAGCGGTCGATGGCTGGAAGGAAATCACCAAGCCCCCTTGGGTCGAAGCGGCTGATCGGTGACCGTAGACCGGGCCGGTCTTGGTCGTGGCTGGCTCACCTGTCCTGCCCGGTACCTCGGGAGCTTCTTGGAGGCTTCTCCAAGGCTTGGATGATGTACATCTAGATGAACACTAAGATCAAATTGAAGGTGTCTGAGTTCTCAATCGCCGAAGCTCGAAGAAACTTCCCTTCGCTGGTTCGAGAGGCAGAGAGCGGCAGGGCGGTGAGACTTACCCGCCGCGGCAAGCCCGTCGCACTATTGATCGGTCACCGGGAGTTCGAGCACTTAGTCGCGGACCGGCGTGACTTTGTCGAGGCTTACGAGGAGTTCTCGAAGTCCCATGACCTTGAAGATCTCAACATCGACCCGAATGAGGTGTTCTGCAATTCGCGCGATGAATCGGCGGGGCGTGATGTGTCGTTGTAGCCGGTGAGATACCTACTCGCCACCAACACAGTCTCGGAACTGACAAGGCCTCGTCGCCTCGGCTCCTGCTTCAGGCATAGATCGAGGAGGGTGGACTCGCGTCGGCTCGGCAGCATGTTTGCTCGCTCTCATTCGATTGGCAATCATGCAAGGTTTAACAATTATGAATCATGTTGAAATAGATGATAAGGCGATAATCGTGGTGATTTTAGCCGACTTCGCCGATTTCTCGTGCTATCTTGAGTATGTGTGGCCGCTGAGGTGACCAGGAGGACTATTCATTCTTGGCTCAAGCCCTTACAGCAAAACGCGAAACTGGCTGTGTGCGGACCGACCGCACCGTCAAGGGCTCTCTCCGGTCGAACAACGTGAACGGCGACAGACGAGAACACCCGAGATCAAAGCCTGCCGCCCTTGACTTTTTTGCCGGAAGCGGGCTCGCTGCTGAAGCTCTCCGTCCGTTCTTCTCTCTGGTTTGGGCGAACGACATCTGCGAGAAGAAGGCGGCAACCTACCGAGCCAACCACCCCGCGCGGGCCTTGAAGGTTAGCAGTATCTCCGACGTCCATGGGGCGGACTTGCCGGATGCAGAGTTGTCTTGGGCAAGCTTCCCCTGCCAAGACCTATCCCTTGCCGGGGACATGAAGGGTATTGACAGCCCCCGAAGCGGGTTGGTCTGGGAGTGGCTCCGCGTTATGGACGAGATGGAGCGGCCTCCCCGGATTGTCGTCGCGGAGAATGTTGTCGGGCTAGTTTCGGCTAGCCGCGGAAAGCACTACGTGGCGTTACATGAGGCATTGTCTGCTCGCGGTTTTCGAGTTGGCGCAGTTGTTCTAGATGCGGTGCGGTGGATTCCACAATCCCGACCAAGGGTCTTTGTGATCGGCGTTGTTTCTCCGAGTCTGCCAGATCATCTGGTTTCCGAAGGCCCGACATGGTGTCATAGCTCGGCATTGAAACAGGTTTCTCGCTGCGTAGAGGATTTCGTCTGGTGGACCTTGCCCGAACCGCGGGCAACCAGAGTGGGACTAGCAGATCTCATAGACTATGGTGCCGCGGCACACTCAAAGGAGAATTCTCAACGAAACCTGCAATTGATCCCACCGCACCATCGAACGCGGATGGAGTCGATCATAAACAGTCGGCCAGCCGTTTTCCCGGGATACAAGAGAACCCGCGAAGGGCGGCAGGTGCTGGAGCTACGTTTCGACAACGTGGCGGGTTGTCTCCGGACTCCTGAAGGAGGCAGCAGCCGACAATACGTTGTCATCTACAAGGACGGGCGTTTTTCCACGCGACTGCTAACTGTCCAAGAGGCCTCTCGCCTGATGGGTGTTCGGGCCAGCTATCGAATCTTGGGCAGCTACAACGACGGATACAAGGCAATGGGCGATGGCGTGGCCGTTCCGGCCGTACGACATCTGGCTCGCCATCTCTTACGGCCTCTCGCACGGTTCAAGGATTAGCTACTAGCGTGGACAAGAAACTTGATTCGCGCCTTCACGCGTTTGCGGACGAACACGCATTCAGTGGAAGAGGGGCGTTGTGCGTCGCCCTTGTCGTAACTCGACGTGCAGTGTCCGATGGTCTCCCGCTCGAGAAGGACCAGCTCCTGACAACTGGCGGTGGACAGGTTGCCGGTCTCGGTAGGGCGCAGGTGCAAGCGATTCTAGCCGACCACGGGATTGATCGAGTCCTTGCCGAAGAAGGAGGCCGAACAAACCGAGGCAGTATCGGGAAGATGAACTCCTACGTGGACTTCTTGAACTCGTTGAGTGATGAGGAAACCGAAGATCTCGGGGCGGTTGAACGATGGTGGATTGATCGCGTCCTCAACTTCCTTGCAAGCAGACCGTTCAAGTTGCGACTCGATTCATCCAAATCGCCTAGAGTCATCGTCAGTGACCTTCTGGAGCAAGCAAGAAAGAGGCAACGCGACTCGGCGGGTGCAACAAACGTGGGAACGGTCCTCCAACACCTCGTGGGGGCCAAGCTGGACATCGTGCTGAGCGGCATCAAGCATTACGGTGCGTCTGCCGCCGATCAGAGCACTGGACGAGAGTCGGATTTCTTAGCGGGCGATGTGGCGATCCATGTAACGTCAGCACCGGGCGAAGCTCTTCTACGAAAGTGTGAAGAGAACCTAGGCAGCTCTTTACGCGTCATCATCGTTACGACTCCGGACAGGGTCGCGTTAGCGCAGGGACTGGCCGAGCAGTTCAACGTTCTGCAGCGGGTTGACGTACTCGACATTGAGCAGTTTCTTGCGAGCAACCTCTACGAGCATGGGCGGTTCGACCCAGCGGGGCGGCGCACAGCCGTGGAGCACTTGATCGCGAAGTACAACGAAATTGTGACCAAACATGAGACCGACCCGGGATTGCGGATCGAATTGGCGAACTGACAGAGGACTCCGCCAGCGGATGTAGTCACAGAGTAGGAGAATCCGTAGCCGAGCCCCCATCAACGACCCGAGCGAGCACGCATCAGCCCCCACCATGGATTGCATCGTGCTCGGCGGAGGTCTTCGTCGGCGTTCCGTCCCATAGCGCGACCGGCCCGCTCGAATCCGGTCGAAGCCACACGCGACGAACAGCCTCGCGCACTAGGTCCCCTATGCTCCGCCCAGTTCGCTTCGCAATTGAACGAAGTTCCTCCAGGTCCCGATCTGGGAAATGGACTTGTGCCCTCGCCATTTGTGGCAGTTTATTCACTGGAGCGCCCTAGGTCAGCGACATGCGTCAACTCTCCGCACAGGTGAACCCCGAGCAGCTGCTGGTGCAGCACCTTGGGGGGCGCTGCAAGGGACTTGAAGAAGTAAGCAGGATGATAAATGCAAGCTGTCAGACTGAAGGCACAGCGGGCGGCCTGTACCGAGTCGATTCTGCTGAGGCGAGTAGGTTAGTCAGATTAGAGGCGTGTGATGCTCGGGAAAGAACGTCTTCGAGAAGTCGTGGAACGCAGGAAATACGCCCCCTTGTATCGATGTCTCCGCGCACGGTCAGGGCGGCAATGGCAGGTCTCCTTCGCCGATGTCGAGGCTGTGCTTGGTTTCACACTGCCACAATCAGCACGCCTGCACCGATCATGGTGGTCGAATCGGCGCAACAGCCACGGCTATGCGCATTCGCTGGCCTGGCAACTCGCCGGATGGAGGACGGCTGCGGTAGATCTTGAGCGCGAATCGTTGGTGTTCGAGCGTGAAGAGACCATCGGCCAACAGCCTCTCCCGCACCGTTCGCCGGACCGTGCACGCGGCAATGCGATCGATCTCGACCACGTGTTCCCGCCGCACAACCCCGGCGATTGGCCAGCAGGATCGTCGTTGCGACGCGAAGACCTCTACGACGACCGAGGCTGTTGAGCAATGGATATTCCTTGACAGCAACGTCCTAGTTCGAGAACACCTTTCGGTTGTGATGCGACGTTCCAGCCGCCTCGCAGCGATGAACAGACCTTCTCGGAACCAACCTCCGACAGGTAAAGCGGGTGGCTGAACAGCTGCGAGATCCCTTGAGCAAACTGCGAGGCCGATGGCTCAGTCTGTGGCTCACAAAGTGGCCGGCGACGAGACTCAGCACCCTGCATAGGGAGGGAGGCACGTGGCATTGCTGCTGGCGTACCGGCGTCTACTCAAGCTACGAGGTCATGGGCTGGAATTGCCCTGCCTTGCCACCTGCAACTGACCGAGATCTCGCGCGAGCGATTCCTTGCGCCGAAAGTCCTCCGATGTCTCCCCAGGGTTCCAGTACCAAGGGTGGTCGACGTGCTCTCGCAGCATGATCCGCTCCATTTCGGCGACGACCTCGGGATAGTCATCCGAAAGGTCTCGCTCGCAGCTGACGTCTTCCTCTATCAGAAACAGCTCCATAGGGTCGTCAGGAGTTGGGCGGTAGGCCTTCCACGGACCCTTGCGGACCGCCTGTTCCCTCGCGTTCTCCCAATAGAGAGGCCTGTCTGAGACGAACGTCCCCGGATCGCCGCTCAACAGCGGGACGAGGCTAGACCCGTCATTCGATGGGACAGGGTTGGCCCCAGCCAACTCAGCGAATGTCGGAAGCAGGTCGACGAGCCATACGGGCACGCTGGACACGCCGGCCTTGATAGCGGCGGGCCAGTTTACGCAGAAGGGGATGCGGATGCCCCCTTCTAACAGGGAGAATTTCCCTCCCCGGAAGGGTCCCTTGTTTCGAAAGAACGGATCGTCCGGCCAGTTCGCGGATTGGTTCCCGCGCGCGAAATACCCGCACATCGAGTAGCCGTTGTCCGACGCGAAGACTACGAGGGTGCGGTCCCGGATCCCGAGGCTTCCGAGCAGGTCAAACAGTTCGCCCGCAAACGTGCCGATCCGCAGGACCATCGAAGCCCACTCCTTGTGTGCGGTCGAAGGAAAGTCCGCACGGTTCAGGAAAGGGCCGAGGGTGTCGGTTATGACCGGCCCGTGGGGCAGCTGGGTCGCAAAATAGAGGAAGAACGGTCGGTCCCGGTTGCGACGAACGAAGCCGATGGCCGCATCCTCGAGCACATCTTCGGAATAGACTGCCTGCGATCGGTCCGGAACGCCGGGCGGAATCAATCGGCCGTCGCTGTCGTAGCGGGACGAGGAGTTCCTAGACTCGGGCGGTGTCCCGTTGTCCTCGTACATGTGGGCCATGTCGAAACCGAAGTTCCCCGGATAGTCGACCTTGCGTCCATTGCGGTAGAGGTAGTGGGGGAAGAACGTGTGGGCGCGGCGCTGGTCGTAGAATCCGAATGCCTCGTCAAACCCCTGCTTGTCTGGCGTCCCCGGAGTGTCGGGAAGGCCAATGCCCCACTTCCCAAAGAAGCCGGTCGCATACCCCGATCGCTTCAGCATCTCGGCAATGGTCACGTCCGAGTCCGCCAAGTGATCCTGCCCCCTTGCGCTGCGGTTGTCGCGAACTGACGCGTGCCCCGTATGCAGTCCCGTCATGAGGGTCCCTCGGGACGGAGCGCATTCCGGGGCTCCGGCGTAGGCTTGTGTGAAGCGAACGCCTTCCGCCGCGAGCCGATCTAGGTTTGGAGTCGAGAAACGGCTCTGTCCCCAAATACTGAGATCCCGGTAGCTGAGGTCGTCCGCCAGAATGAAGACGATGTTCGGCTTGGTTCCGGACAGCGTCCGCTGGGCTTGCAGGGCTCCCGGGACTATCAACAGACAGATAACCGCAAGACGCTTCACGGGGCCAAGAATAGCAGCCTAGGACGAGCCCACTTCTTGGACCGGATGCCCTGCCACGATTGGCAGGCTCCGCTGTGACCCCACTCAGCGCGCCGACCGCTCGCCACGCCTGCATCGCCGCTTCCCAGGACTGGTTGTACTGTTCCGCTCTACTCCGTAGCCCGCTCGTCTAGCGACCCATGCTTTCGAAGCCCGGTCGAGTCTCGCGAAGCCGCGTCGCTTCGATGTATGATGCGCACTGAGGATAGTCTCGATGATCAGAATTCCGTTTCTACTGTTCGCGTTGGCAAGCGTCAGCGCGGCACAGTCGGGGCCGTGCTTGGCCGACGCATTCCTTGATGTCTCCGAAGCACCCGGGGCCGGACCCGCCTATCCGCGCCCTCGCGTCGAAGCTACATGCGAGGGCGATGAGTTGGTGGTCCGTGCCAACGGCATCCCGCACTACGAGTTCGTCCAAGTCACCCCGAACCCGCTCTTGGAGCGGAACAACGAGTTCCGCCTGCCCGCCAAGCCCACGCTGGCCGACAAGCCGACGCCGATTCCGCTGCTTGGCGGCATTGGCGTTGCGGTCAATGGCATCGTGATTTTCGGGCCGAATGAGGGCCCAGTGCCAGCCGAGGAACAATTCGGCGATCCGGTGTTCAACGCCATCATGGACGCCTGCATGGGCCACACGGCGCAGGAGTACCACTACCACGCCATGGTGCAGCGCTGCCTCAGTGTTGGCGCGAAGGATGGCGATCCCTCGCCCATCCTGGGATTTGGCTACGACGGCATTCCGATCCGTGGGCCCTGGGGTTGCATCGATGCCGATTGCAACGAGGTGGTGCGCCACCGCAGTAGCTGGGAAGAGGTCCGCGAGCCACATCAAGACTCTTGGGACGCCTACGAATACGTCGAGAAGGACGGACCGGAGTACCTCGACGCCTGCAACGGACACGCCCATGATGACGGCGACTACCACTACCACGTGACCGAGACCTGGCCGTACATCCTTGGCTGCTATTCAGGCACTCCGACGGGTGGACCCGTTCGCGGCCGCCGTCCGCCTGAAGTCAGCCAAGCGCGTCCCGGAGGGCCGGGCGAACGCCCGGGCCCGGGCCCTGCGGGGAACCGACCTCCGAGGGCCGGACAGCGTGGCGGGCCGCCACGGGGCGGGCCGCCACGCGACGAGCGCCCACGACCAGAAGAAGTTCAGGCGGTCGCCGCAGCCCTGAACAAGGATGTAGCCGAAGTTGCCAAGGCCCTGCGCGTGGAGCCCGGTGGCATCAAGCCGATCAACTTTGCCGCTTCCGCCCGGACGCTTGAGGTGGACACTGCCAAGCTGATCGAGTCTCTGGGAAGAACCCCGCCGCCGCCGCGCCAGCGACGGAACGTGGCCCCGCCCGGCGAGCCGGAGTGCTTCTTCCGCTGCGGCCAGAGCGAAGAGGACGCTGTCGGCTGTACCCTGACGCCCGAACACAAGGTACTGTGCTTCAGGCCGTGCGACGACAACAAGTGCGGCTGATCCGCCCGGCGCTGATGGCCTTGGCCATCATTGCCGGGATCGCGGCTTGGCCGCAGGAGCTGTTCCTGCCGCCGGTCGACCACTCCCAGCACCCCTTGATCGAGGTCGACGAGGCCGAGCCGACACCGTCGATGCGCATCCACATGGACGCCGACTCGATGGACGGATTCAACATCTTCTTGGAAACGCAGAACTTCCGCTTCACGCCGCAGAGCGTGGACACGCTGCCAGTCGCCAACGAAGGCCATGCGCACCTGTACGTGAACGGCGAGAAAGTGGCTCGCATGTACTCGCCCTGGCACCACCTTTCCCGCAACCTGCTTCGCGACGGGATCAATCGCCTCGAGGTCGAGTTCAGCACCAACGACCATTCGGTCTGGGCTCTAGCCGGCGTGCCGATCGGCGCGGACGTGCTGATTGATTCAAGCGTCACCGAAGGTGATCCGATCCTTCGCGAGGACGTCAGCTATACGCTGGACTGGGATTGGGGTGCGGCGAACCCACACCCGGAAGGCGGCTGGACGGTTCGGACGGACCAGGGCTACTACGTGCAGGTTGAGAGCGGGCGGATCGTTACCCGCAATCTCGAACTGGTTCCCTGCCATATCGCTCCCCCGCCCGCACCGCTGGCATCGGTGCTGGGCTGGCTCGCGCCGCGCCGCGTGTTTGCCGGGCATAGCAGCTTGGTCCCCAACGAGTCGAAGATCACTGCTTCCTATGTCGAGGACCTGGCGGTGCCGCAAGAGACATTTCTCGAAAGCCGGGTTGTAACGGATCCGGACTACTGCCAGGCGCATTACCTCGTGGCTAGGGAGCGAGGCTCCCCTCCGGGTGCATTAACACTCGATGTTTCAGGAACTTGGAGTCGATCTTCTAAGCAGTCGCGCAAGCCGTTCCATATCAAGTCCGCCGCGGCTTACGGGGAGTTTAGGCCGTTGCGACTTTCTGACGGTGGCAAGCTGGGACGCCGCCTGATCGTGGGTGGGATCGACGCTAGAGTGCGTCGCTCTCTCGACACGCTGTTCGACGGAATCGACTTCGCGGACGGCACATCGGACTCCGATGGCATGCAGGTCTTGCGAAACTTGGTGGCGGGCACGACAGTGCTAGTCAACGAGGCCGAAATCCCCTAGTAACGCTGCGTCGTGGAGCGAGTCAACCATCGGTTCCGCAGTCCTCCGCCGTCGACCGATGAAGCCCTCGCGGGGTAGCTGCCAGCCAGGCGCCGGAGGGGTCGGGATCCGCCAAGTTCGCAGGCAGCAGTGAGTCGAGCGCGCTACCCTAGCGTGACACCGGAGCTACAACGGCTCGAGAATGGTAAAGAGGTTGCAATGGTCGCACCCCGTCACCGCTATTGGGGTCTGGCCTAGAAACGGTGGCGCAGTCCCCGTCGTCTTGCTGACTAGCTGGGTGGGAGTGTTTGATCGAGCGCTTTGCTCCGCCAGGCTTGGGAGGTTGAACAAGATGCCCACGAGACCCCTCGTCTTCGCTGCCGTCGGGCTGTTCGGCCTGTTGCTGGCGTTGCCCGTGCCCGCAGCGAACAACCCCTGTCCCAGCGATGCATTCATGGATGTGAGCGATTCGCCGGGAGCGGGCGAGGGTTATCCGCGTCCGCGGCTAGAAGTCGAGTGCGACGGCGACGAACTCGTCGTGAGCAGCAACGCCATTCCGCACTACGAGTTTGTTCAGATCACGCCCAACCCGCTGGTGGAACTCAATCGCGACTACCGCATGCCGCTCAACCCGAAGCTGGCGGAGCAGCCGAGTCCGCTGCCGCTGCTTGGGCCGTCCGGCGTCGCGATCAACGGCATTCCGCTGTTCGGGCCGAACGAAGGCCCGGTACCCCCTCCGGGCTTCGGGGATCCGATCTACAACGCGATCATGGATTCGTGCATGGGACACACGGCGCGACAGTACCACTACCACGCGCTGATCGAGACCTGTTTCGACATCGCGCGGGAGGCGAACGAGCCATCGCCAATCCTCGCGTTCGGGTGGGATGGTTTCCCGGTGTACGGTCCGTTCGGCTGCCGCGATGAGGAGTGCTCGGAAATCGTCGAATTCAAGAGCAGTTGGGAGCGACTGCGCGCGCCGCGGATTGACGCATGGGACGCATATCGCTTCGTCCCGAAGGAGGGCGCCGAGTACTTGGACCGCTGCAACGGACACGCCCATGATGACGGCGACTACCACTACCACGCCACGGCGACATGGCCGTACATCATGGGATGCTTCTCGGGCACGCCTTCTGCAGATGCAGGCAGGGAATCAGATCGCCAAACTAGCCGTCGCGATGGCGGCCGCGAAGGCCCGCCAGGGGACGACCCCCGACCGACCGTCGAGCAAGTGTCTCGTGCGGCGGCTGAGCTGGAAATTGACGAGGCGAAGCTCGCGGAAGCACTGCGCTTGACTGACGGTCGGGTCGCGCCGATGAACTACGTCGCAGCGGCGCGAGCTCTCGGTATTGAGGCACGCGATCTATATGAGGCGCTTGGGGTTACCGCACAGTTGCCTCCGCCCGGGGCTCGAGGCGGTCCGGGCGGGCGCAGGAGGGGCGCAGGGCCGCCGCGCCAAGGCGGGCGACCGAGAGGTCCGCGGCCACAGGGTCCCCGACCCAGACAGTGAAGCGACTCGCGGCAGGGTCTCTCCTGAGAGGCAGTTGCCGCGATTGACTCGCGATCGTTTGAACTAGTCCTGCGGCCGACGAGCCGACGAGCACGATTCTTGTAGTACCGTAGGTTCGAGTCACCGATGGCATTGGCTGGCCCGCCCGGACCGCGTTTCGGTTTGTGCACCGGCTGGCGGCCAGAACCCTCGGGGCCACATCGTTGATTCGCGCAATTGGCTGCCTTCGCTATACGGCAGTTGCCCACAGGAGAATGACATGCCCTCGATCCGCCTAATTCTGTCCGCATGCCTAGTAATGGCAGTGTTTGCCGCATGCGGCGCAACCGATCAGTCCGCCGAGATGGGCGGCGACGACCCAGCCGTCCGTTCACTCACCGCGGCCGAGTACTACGAGAAGATCCACGGTGCTTGGCTCGGCGAAGCAGTCGCGGGCGCGTTGGGCATGAGCGTTGAGGGCATGCACAAGAACGCGCTTGAGCCCTTCCTCACGGAGTTGGGACAGTGGCCGCTGACCGATTACATCAAGACACTGCCTCCCCAAAGGGACCCGAATCGCAAGCAATGGTACACCGCGGATAACTGGGGCCCGACCGGATTCGGACCAGACGACGACTCCCTGTACCAAATCGCGAACCTGATGCTGCTCGAGGAGAAGGGTCCTGACATCACAAGCCAAGACATCGCGGACAAATGGCTGGCGTCGTTCTCTGTGTTCGAGGCTCAGAACTGCGGACGGGCGGTGAGGGTAGCCGAGAAGCTCCTGAAGGAGGGCATCAAGCCTCCCGAGTCGGGCAAGCACGACTTTGGCGAGTTCATGGGCGGGCAGATGAAGGGCGAGTTCTGGGGCTTCATGCTGCCCGGCAATCCCGCAGGGGCTGCAGAGTACGGGCGCATCGATGCCGAAGTCTCGTTCCATACCGACGGCGTCTACGGCGAGATGTTCATGGCTGCTCTCACCGCCGAGGCCTTCTTCGAGTCGGATCCCACGAAGCTGCTCGAGGCCGGCCTTGCGACCATCCCCGAGGATTGCGACTACGCCCGCTGCATCCGAGACGTGATGTCCTGGCACCAGCAGTGGCCCGATGATTGGGAAATGGCCCATGAGCAGATTGACGCCAAGTGGGCTCCGGAGGGAGACGAGAGGCAGCGCCGCGTGTTCCCCAACAACGCGGTCAACGCCCTAGCCCTGCTGTACGGCGAGGGTGACTTCGACAAGACGATCACGCTCGCCGTCATGGCCGGCTGGGACACCGATACGAACGCCGGCGACGTCGGGCCGGTCATGGGGATCATCCTGGGGCCCGGAGCGATCGCCGAGAGGTGGACCGCGCCCATCGCGAACATCCTTCGCTCCGACGTCAAGGGCGCGGAGGAGTGGAAGATCGATGAACTGGCGCGGCGGACGGCCGACATGGGCATGCGAATGACCGAGGCAAAGTCCTCCGGGCTTGTTGAGATTGTGAACGAGTAGAGATCCTGCTGTCTGTCCAGCTGCGCAGGCAACACGTGGCTTATTTGCACGAGCTGCGCAGTTGCCAGCGGAGCCGGTGGCCTTCGCAGCTCGGCTTGGCCCAGGAATCAACGTGAGATCCAACTGCGGCACCCTGACAATGCGGCGGCGAGACCTTTTCTCGCTAGGGGCAGCCGCAGCCTTCGCCGGTTGCGGGCAGCCCGCTGCGTCTCGTCCCAATATCTTGTTCGCGATCTCCGACGACCAATCCTTCGCTCATACCGGTGCGTCCGGCGACCCGGTTGTCCGCACTCCTGCGTTTGACCGCATTTCCGCCGAGGGTGTCCGGTTCGAACACGCATTCTGCAACTCGCCGTCATGCACTCCATCCAGGGGAGCCATCCTGACGGGCCAAGAGTGCTACCGCCTCGAAGAGGGCGTCAACTTGTGGAGTTCCCTGCCCGCCAAGTTCGTGACGTACCCCGACCTGCTCGAAGCGGCGGGGTACCACATCGGCTTCACCCGCAAAGGCTGGTCGCCCGGGAGCCTCGAAGCCGGGGGTCGATCTCGCAATCCCGCAGGCCCGAGGTACGACGACTTCCAGACCTTCTACGAAGCCAACCCTCCCGGAGCCCCGTTCTGTTTTTGGTTCGGCAGCAGCGACCCGCATCGCGCCTACGAGAAGGGTTCGGGTGTCGCCAGCGGGCTGCGCCCCGAGGATGTGGCGGTGCCTCCGTTTCTTCCCGACGACCCGGAGGTTCGCAGCGACATTCTCGACTACTTCTTCGAAATCGAGCGCTTCGACCGGGAACTTGGCGAGATCCTTTCGTACTTGGAGGAGCGAGGCCAGCTTGAGAACACCATCGTCATCGTCACCAGCGACAATGGCATGCCGTTTCCGCGTGCCAAGGCGGACCTATACGACTACGGGGCGCGCGTGCCGCTTGCCATGCGGTGGCCAGAGAGTGTCCCCGGGGGACGAGTGGTCACCGACTTTGCCAGCTTGGTCGACATAGCCCCAACCATCCTTGAGGCTGCGGGTGTCGAGATTCCGGAAGATATGACGGGGCGCAGCTTGCTGGACTTGCTGAAGTCTGGGGAAGACGGGCGCGTCGACTCCACTCGTGACCACGTGATCTTGGCCCGCGAGCGCCACACTCCGTGGCGTGAAGGAAGGGTCGGATACCCGATGCGGGCGATCCGGACGGATCAATTCCTCTACATCCGGAACATCGAGCCCGACCGCTGGCCCGCGGGTGACCCTCCAATCCTGGGGGAAGTAGATCCATCGCCCACGAAGGACTTGATGCGGGCCCGCAAGGACGACCCAGACTTCCGGCGCTACTACGAGGCGGCATTCTCCAAGCGACCCGGCGAAGAACTCTATGAGCTGGGCCTTGATCCCGGGCAGATGAAGAACGTCGCCGACGAAGCCGCGCACGCGGAGATCAAGAGCGCCTTGGCAGCAAAGCTAGACCAACACCTCCTGGCAACGTCTGATCCCCGAGCCCTCGGGCACCCGCCTACGTGGGAATCGGATCCGCACCATGGCAGGCTCACTCTGGAACAGCGCCACTAAGGCACCAAGCCCGAGTCTTGGAATGGCGGATCGCGGATCGCCCAGCGGGCAAGCTCCTTGACCAAGCGCAAGCCGCGGCCGTGTTGCGTAGCCCTACGGGCTAATGCTGCCATCGGCTACACTTGAACCGGCCATTTTCCTCATCTGGCAACAAGCTCTCGGGCTCGGTGGCTTGCTTCGAGACCGCCGCCACTGGCAGCAGGGTTGCCGGTGCCGGGAAGACCGGCTGTATTCGGAGTTAAGCGATATGACCCGCCGCATTGTCCACTTGGCCGCACTCGCCTGCGGCGTTTTCCTTGCCGTGTCGCCCCTATCGGCTCAAGGCGGAGGAGACAGAGCAGAACGGGTCAAACCCACCGTCGCTGACTTCTCGTATGGAGACCATGAGCGGCACGTGTTGGACTTCTACCAAGCTGAGTCGTCCGACCCCACACCGTTGGTGCTCCATATCCACGGCGGAGGCTTCACCCGAGGTAACAAGGGTTCCGTAAACCAAGCAACCCTGAAGGCACTGTTGGCTGCCGGGATCTCGGTCGCCGCGATCAACTATCGGCTCGCTGGCCAAGTGCCGCTGCCAGCAGCCCACGCAGACGCCCAACGAGCCGTGCAGACGCTGCGGGCGAAAGCTGCGGAATGGAATATCGACAAGGATCAAGTCGGTGCGTTCGGAGGATCAGCCGGGGCTCAGCTATGCATGTGGCTGGCCTACAGCGACGACCATGCCGATCCATCGAGCAGCGATCCCATCGCACGCGAGTCGACCCGGCTGGCATACGTTGCGCCGCTCAACGGCCAGAGCACGAACGACTTCGACTGGTGGCTGGAGAACCTCCCGGGCTACGACGAGCTGCATCGCGACCCGGCGGAGATCTTCGGCACATCCGACAAGGGCAAACAGGCAGCTATCGCCGCGAAAATCTCGGCAATCAAGCTGGTGTCCGCCGACGATCCTCCGACGTTCATGCGCTATGGGATGGCTCCTGGGGATCCAGTTCCCGAAGGAGATCGCGCTCAAGGTTGGAAAGTCCACCATGTCAACTTCGGGCTGGCGCTGAAGGCAAAGCTCGATGCGCTCGGTGTCGAGAACTTTCTGCAGTACCCGGGTGCGGAATCGGCCTATGCAACCCCGGAGGACTTCTTCATCGGCAAGTTCGGCAAGTCGGAGATCCGGCACCTTACGCACGATGAGCTGTCCGACTATCACCTCGAGCTCGTGAAGCTGTTGGAGAAGAACCCGAACCAGACCGGCGAAGTCTACCGCCAGGGCGTCTCCGGAGGGGTCGGCGGCTGGACTCCCTTGCCAGAAGCGGCAGACCGCAATCACTATTTGTCGATCCTGCATCGTGGCGGCAACAGCTGGGCGGAGTCGCACGACCAGAAGGCCGACTTCTACATCATGCTCGAGGGATCCGGCACGCTGCTGCTGGGGGGCAAGATGGTGGACGCGATTCAAGCCGAGGGGCGCCCCGGCGAGTGGCGGGCACCGCGCCTCGAGAATCCGCGCCGCATCGAGGCTCGCAAGGGCGATCTCATCAACATCCCCGTGAAAACGCCCCATCAATGGGATCTCACGGAGGGCGAGTCCGTGACCTATGTGATCCTCAAGGTCGTCGAGCGTGGCGAGAACATTCGGGACGCTCCTCCGAATTGAGTGCTTGGCGTAGTCGCATGAAGAAGTACTCGCAGGACGACGAGCGTCACGGGCGCGGCATGGCAGCGAAACATCTTCGGATTACGCGAATCCTTGCAGTGCTGGGCGTACTCACAATCGCTCTGATCGCGCCTGCGGAGTCCCGGGCCGAGTCCATGCGTGTGACGCTGCTGGGCACGGGCACGCCGAATCCGCATCCTGACCGGTTCGGGCCCGCAACGCTCGTAGAGGCCGGTGAGCAGCGGCTCCTGTTTGATGCCGGCAGGGGCGTCACGATTCGCCTCAACCAGCTCGGCATTCCGATGCGCGAGGTGACCGCGGTCTTCATTACGCACTTCCACTCGGACCACTTGGTCGGCCTGGCGGACCTGTGGCTGATCGGATGGCTGCCGCCGAACTACGGTCGGCGTCGGGTTCCGCTGCGCATCTGGGGACCCGACGGACTGGGGAAGATCACGGCGGGCATGGAACAGGCCTACGCTACCGACATCGCCATCCGGGTCAAGGACGAGGCTTTGCCACGTTCCGCCGCGAAGTTCGATGTGAACGAGTACAGCGAAGGCGGAGTTATCTATGAGCACGAGGGGGTAAAGGTGACCTCGTTTGAAGTCAACCACGGGGATCTGATCAAGCCGGCATTCGGCTATCGCGTCGATTACGCCGGACGATCTGTCGTGATCTCAGGGGATACGCGCTTCGACCAGAATGTGATCCAGGCGGCCAAGGGCGTAGATCTGCTCGTTCACGAAGTGGTCGCAATCCCCGAAGCGCTCTTCGCCGTCAACCCGGCGATGAAGCGGGTCGAGGCTCACCACACCACACCCGAGGAGGTTGGCACGGTAATGTCCGAGGCGCGACCAAGACTCGGAGTCCTGACACACTATGTGCTGACTTCTGGCCCGGGCATACCGCCGGAGACCAAGGACGAGGTCCTAGCTCGCCTGAAGACCCGTTACTCCGGCCCGGTCGTTGCCGGCCATGACTTGATGGCTATCGAAGTCGGCGAATCGGTCAAGGTTCTTCAGAACCAGTAACCGAACCTTGCGGCAGAAGCTAAGGCAGGAGCGACTGCTACCATTCGATTCACGGTGGGCTGTCGCCGCGACAAACGGGTACCCGCGGAGCCACTCCCAGCCGCGTTGTCGTGGCCGCGGCAACGAGATCCGATAGAACTAGGCTTGACCTAGCCGTCCCTCCGCCGCACACGCTTAGTCTCTTCCTGTAGCTTCATTTCGTTCAGAGCAACTTTAGCCACAGGCATGAGAAAGTCTTCCAGCGCCGTGACAACGTCGGCAAGAGACCCTGGATCTGCCACTAGGTTCCGCCTGAAGGCATCCCACTGACGGTTCTTCTGGTCATCCTTCGTGAATGCCTTCGATAGCGCGTCCGGCGTTTCTTCAGGAATGGCGGTCCGGCGCCGGGCGAAGGTGGCGGAGATCGCGCTCGCGAGCCGCGATTGTTGGAAGTCGAATGACTGGCTCAGCATCCAAATATCGAAATAATCCTTCATGCGACTGTTGGCCAGTCCAAGAACGACCATTGCCTCGAACTTCTCCGCCACTACGGTCTCGAGGGCGTAAGCGCGCAGCCTCGGATGCGGCATATCCAGCAGTACGGGATAGTCGACGATCTCAGGTTCCGGATTGGTCGCATCTCCAAACGCAACATCGATGCTGACGGCGATACGGGCACCGCCTATATCGGCCGTCGTGCGAATTCGAAGGCCTCCGTATACACTGTCGTTCCGAATCACGGCTGTCCGGTTGGAAGACCTTTAGAATCAGTACTTTACGAAGAAGTGTAGGCCGAGTTTTCGGATGAGAGCGTCTCGGATTCCTCAACTCGTTGATTCTAAATGGGTTGTGTGCTTGAGCGCAGCCGGCCAAGGCG
>JAJDZN010000050.1 GCA_022824585.1 Bryobacterales bacterium
TTCCATCAGCGCCCGCACATCGTCGGACAACCCCGCATGATGCACGCCCACGCCCTTCTCGAGCATGCCGACCAGCCTGAAATCGGGGCTGATCTCGGTGCGCAGGAAGTCCTGGACCAGCCGGATGTCCGGCGGCACCTCGTCCATCTCCGGCAGGCTCCGCGCCGCTTCCCCGGCCATCTTCCAGACCGTGCGGATAGTGTTCGCCACCGCAACGCTCGTGCCCCGCGCGGACATTACCGCTCCGATAGCCGCCGTCTGCAGCCCGAGGCCCTTCTGCACGCCTCTCGTCAGCACCTGGCTCTTCGGAACGTCGATCGGCTTCACGCCGCCAACGCGGTGCGTTCCGTGCAGCGGCATGGCCCTCTCGGTCGCGGTCAGCGTCTCGAAATCGAGACGCCACCCGCCGCGCGCGCTGTCATCGGCGACCGCCCGGTAAAGGCCGACGATCCGCTCGTTCGGCTTCCACGGAACCGTGCCCAGGCTGATCGCATTTCCCGCGTCGATGTCCTGCGCCAGCCAGCGCGCCACCGCCTCCGATCCCTCCACATAGGGCATCAGCAAGAGGAAGTTCGCCTGCGGGCAGTCCCGCTTCACCGTCGCCAGCAACAGCTCGATCCGCAGCCCCCGTCCCTCCGATTCCAGGTTGTGCGCCTCGTCCATCACCACCAGCGCGAGAGGGCGCTCGACCTTCCGGTTGCGGATCACCAGCGACAGCTTCTCCGGTGTCGCGACCAGGATGTCGAAGGGCCGGTCCGTGTCGGCCGGCAGCTCTTCCTCGAACGTGTCCACCTCGACGGCGGCGGTCAGTTGTTCGACTCGCAACCCGATCGACGTGGCCGCCGCTTTGATTCCCGCCTCGAAATGCTTGTCCAACGTGCCAAACGGATCGCCCGGCTCGCCCTGCAGCATGTAGCCCGCGAGCGTCTCGGTCGCCTTCGCCTGACATCGGAGTCCGGCACCCTCAGCACGCACCCGGTCTTGTCCGGGTTCTCGCCGATGGCCTTTCCGCCGAAGGCGATCTGCAACAGATCGGCGGTGTCGACGGCCTGCTGATCGGCGAAGAAGGTCTCGCCGGTCACCTTGAATTCGAACTTGTCCATCTCGGCGTCCTCTGGGGCTTGCGTTGTGCGACACCATTGCGCGGTCCGCGCTCAGAGCGATAGAGTCCGGCAGCAGGTACCAACCTGGAGTTTACATTACTGTTAATTCCAAATATATTATCAACTACAAGTTAACTAGAGGGGAGGAGCCTATGTTTGGACAACGGCTCCGGCTCGCCCGGAAACGGGCAGGTCTATCGATGCGGGCGCTCGCGGAAGCGATGAGCCCGAAGGTGACCGCTCAGGCGATCAGCAAGTACGAGGCGGGCAAGATGCTGCCGTCCTCGGCCGTACTGGTCGGTCTCGGGAAGGCTCTCGATGTCTCGCTGGACTTCCTGATGAGCGCGCAGATCGAGGCGCTCGACGCGGTTGAGTTCCGCAAGCATTCCGGCGCTTCGGCCCGTGATCGCGCGAGGGCCGAAGTGGCCGTGATGGACAGCCTGGAGCGCTATCTGGCGATCGAGCACATCCTCGACATCGAGGCCAACGTCGACTGGGTGGAGAGGCGCCGCTACGACAGCGTCGCGAGCGAATCCCAGATCGACGAGTGGGCCGATGAACTCCGCGGAGTCTGGAATCTCGGCCGCGACCCGATTCCCAGCCTGTGCGAGCTGCTCGAAGACAAGGGCATCAAGGTGGTGGAAGCCGATCTCCCGGAGAGCATCAACGGGCTCTCGTGCCACATTCTGCGCGGCGGCGAGATCGTCGCCGAGGCCGTCGTGGTGTCCAGCCGCACCAATGTCGAGCGCAAGCGCTTCACGTTGGCCCACGAGCTCGCGCACAGGATTATCCGCTCCACCGGCAATCCGGCGATCGACCTCGAGGGGGCGATGAACCGCTTCGCCGGTGCGTTCCTGATTCCCGGTCAGTGCCTGCGGGAGGAGGTCGGCGGCGGTCGGCACAGGATCACCTACTACGAGATCGTCCGTCTGAAGCATATATACGGCGTGTCGGCCGCGGCCTTGCTGATGCGTCTCGGGCAGGTGGGTGCGTTGCCTCAAGGCTCGGTGAAGCACGCCTTCGCGACCTTCGCCCGGTCCTGGCGCAGGTCGGAGCCGGAGCCGATCCGCCCCGACCATGGGTTCGCGGCCTTCGAGAAGCCTCGTCGCTTCAAGCGGCTCGTCTTGCGCGCGGTGGGCGAGGAGCTGATCTCGCCCGTGCGTGCGGCCGAGCTTCTCAACCAGTCCCTCGAATCCGTCGAGCGACAGATCAGCGGACCCGCCATCCAGTGACCTGCGCCATCGTCAACGACGCCTCGTGCCTGATTGACCTCCGCAAGGGGGGGTTGCTGGGCGTCGTTTGCGATCTGCCCTATCGATTCGTGATTCCGTTGCCCGTGCGGGTCTCCGAAGTTCTCAACGTTTCGGAGGCCGAATGGCAGGCGCTCGACGAGGCCGACATGATTACGCACGACCTGACGATGGAGGAGTTCGGTCAGGCGCTCGCAGTGAGGGAGCGTCATCCGGGACTCTCTGCCAACGACTGCTTCTGTCTGGTCACCGCCCGGGTCTATCCTGGAATCCTGCTCACGGGCGACGCTCTGCTGCGCAGGGTTGCCGAGAAAAACGGACTTCGGGTACACGGCGTGCTCTGGGTGGTCGACGAGCTTGAGGCCGCGGAGGTTTGCAGCAGATCGCTTCTGAGTCGGGCGCTCAAGGCGTGGCAGTCGGACGAGACGGTGTTCCTGCCCCCACACGAGATCACCACGCGGCTTGACCATCTGGCGGAAGTCGGTCCACGGCGTGGGCGGCGACGGTGAACGGGCGGATCCCCGGGCACTTGATCATGGAGGTCTCTTGGACGGAGGAGTGGGTCGATGGACAACAGAAGTGCGAAGGTTGAGCGCGGCAACGGCGATGTGTTCACGGATCTTGGTCATCCCGATCCCGAGACGCACCTGCTGAAGGCGGAGCTCGTCACCCGCATCGATGACATCATTCGTGGGCGTGGGCTGAAGCAGGTCGAGGCAGCGAAGCTGCTCGGGCTGTCGCAGCCCGATGTCTCGCGACTCCTTCGAGGGAACTTTCGCGACTATTCGGTCGAACGCCTGCTACGACTCCTGACCGCCCTGGGGCGCGACGTTCAGATCAACATCCGGAAGTCCCAATCATCGCGGACGGGCACGCTCACCATCGGCGCGGTCGAAATTTCCTGAGAATCTGAACTTGGAGGCAAGGAACCAGCGGATTCGGTTGTGTCCACGACCGGGCGGGAGGTTCCGTTACTCCAATCCCTCGATGATTCGCCTCAGCAGGCCCGTAAGCCACCCTTGGTGTTCGACTGCACCCCAGACCTCGTGTGGCGCCAAAGCCGGACCGCGGTTCTGGCGAAGTTTCGCCGAATCCTTGCGTTTGGGTGTCTTGTTGCGAAGCTGAAGGCGCTCCTCGCAGATCAGCCAATTGACGCGCTTTGGATTGACCGCCCAGTCCCGACCACCACTCCACAGCATTCGGCGGCGGTCACCGCCGGCGCAATTGCTGTGGATAACCTCTAGGAGACTTGCGAATGCTGTGGATAACTCCTATACTCGCCAGATGCGCAAGGTCGATTGCATGGTCTAGCATGCGGTTGCACGCGATTGCGTTAGATTACCCGAGATCTTGACGGTTTGCCCGCCATGTGCGATGGTCCTCGCCGGACGGAGACCGAAAGGGAATCGACGGCATGAACATCCGGCTGACACCGACAGACCTGGAGTTCGTCAGGATCATCCAGGAACACCTCGTCAAATTGAGGCCGCTTCCCATCCATCTGGGCGCGGCCGAGACGGTAAGGGCGGCGCTACGGAAGACGGCGGGCGAGATCGACTTCGTTCGTGCCGCGCAAGCCGGACAGGGTCCGTCGCTTGGACTAGCGGCTGCACGCCCGCCGACGCCGACCTCCGGTCTGAGTGCTTTGGCGCACGCCCTAGTACCGCCGGACGACCCATTCAAGTAAGAGGCCGGCGGGGCTGGACCCCCGCCGGCCGAGGACAAGGCCCGGTGGCAGAATGGCAAATGCCGCCCTCTTGAAAAGGGACGTGCGAGGGTTCAATTCCCTCCCGGGCCTCCATCCAAGTCTCTCGGCCAGTCGACCGATCGACACTGAGAGCTTATCACGATCGCCGCCGAGCCCACCGTAGACGTTGGTTTACTCCCCACCAAGAATCCACGAGGGTCCCGACGCGGGCAGCCGGGGACGGCCCATCCGTGCAGGGCGCGGTGCGCGAAAGGTCGTCAGAGCGCGGACATCGGGGCGGGCTGTCACGACCTCGTCGAGCGGCTGTTCGCTCACCACGTCCTGGACAACAACCTGCGGGCCGCACAAGGTGTCATCGGGCTCGCCCGGCGCTTCGGCACCCAGCGCCTGGAAGCGGCTTGCCAGCGCGTTCTCGCCTTCGACGACCCCAAGTACCGCACCGTCAAGACCACTTCAGCGCTCCTTGACGACTTGACGTGAGCTCCACCTGGAGTTGTTTCCCGCCGACGGTGCGCGAAGCGGTGCAGCGGGGCGGGCAGGGTGAATGGGGTACTCCAGCCTGACCACCGCGTGCGCATCGGAAAGGTCAATCGCTGGCAGAATACGGACGTCAGCGCACACTTGGTTCTTGCCGAAGTTCCAGGAGAGGATGGCATGTCGTTTCGCCTTGTCCACGAGAACTGGGCCGCCGAATTCGAACGCGCGCTCCGGGTCGACCGAAGTGAGCTGCGGATCGTCTGCCCCTTCATCAAAGTCGGCGCTCTTGACCGACTTCTCGCGCTTTGCCCGGAACGAATCCGAGTCATCACCCGTTTCAACCTCAACGATTTTGCGGTGGGCGTAAGCGACATCAGCAGCCTGCGGGCGCTCCTCGAGCATGGGGCATCGGTTCGGGGCATCCGCCATCTTCATGCCAAGTTCTACGTGTTCGGACAAGGCGTCGCGATCGTTACTTCAGCCAACCTGACCCGAGCAGGTCTCGCGAGCAACCACGAGTTTGGGCTCGTGACTGAGGATCGCGATGCAATCGCGAGCTGCTGTCGGTACTTCGACGACTTGTGGAGCCAAGGTCATCCCGACCTAAGAGGCGAGAATCTAGCTGACTGGGTTGACAAGCTGTCCCGTCATCACGCTGGCGGTGCACCACCGCGCGAGTTCGGGACGCTTCCCGACTACGGAGCCGACGGTCGACTGATCGAGCGTTCTCACACGACTGTTCCGCCACTCTTCGCTGACGCAGGGCAAGGGTTCGTGAAGTTCCACGGCGTCGGCCACGACCGGGTTCCACTCTCTACCAGGACGCTGGACGAGCTGGACGACGCCGGCTGCCACTGGGCGCTCTGGTATCCAAGAAACAAGCGACCGCAGATCGTTCAGAAAGGCGCCCTCATGTTCATCGCCCGCCTTACCGAGGAGCCTGGCTTGAGCCGGGTCTTCGGTCGTGCAATCGCAATGGCGTACCAGCCGAAAAGAGATGATGCCACTCCCGCCGACATCGAGCGACGCCCGTGGACGGAGACATGGTGTCACTGTGTTCGCGTCCATCACGCCGAGTTCCTGAACGGGACACTCGAGAACGGGATCTCGCTCGGTGAGCTCATCGATACCCTTGGAACCGACTCCTTCGTGACTACGCAGAAACGCGCGGCGGACGGAGAGGCCGACATCAATCCTCGCCTCTCGGTTCGGCGACAACCTGCCGTCAGGCTTACTCAACAGGGACGCGACTGGCTCAACGAACGGTTGCAGGCGGCCTTCGATCTCTATGGGGGGATTCCTCCAAGTGAGCTGGAAGGGCTCGACTGGCCCGGACGCCCGTAGGGCATCCGGGAAACTCCGTAGGGTCTCCGGGACACCCGGTACAGCGCCGGTTCCGGATCGAGTGCGAGGTGAGCCTTCTCCGCAGCCCCCTCCACATAGGGTTTCACGAAAGGTTTCTGGGTGAGGACAGCCAGGGTCGCGACCGCTGTCACGACCGTGCTGACCCGCAACCATCTCCGAATGTTCAATGTTTCACTCCCCTCAAAGTGGATCGGGATGACCGAGGTAGGTCCTCCTCGCGCTCGCCTCTGGCCCGAACCGGGTCGCGGTCTGAAGCGAGTGCATGTGCCGAACGATCTACCCCGACGGGAACGTCGAGCCGAATCCCGTGATGATGCGGTGAAGAAGGTCCTTGAGGACCTCCTGGTGTTCGACCGCGGCTTCGTGGCCGACTGCCCAAGCCCGAACGCCTTTGCTGGATACGTCGCGCGTGAACGCGGCGGCGCGTAGCTCGTCCAGGTATCGCTCTACGTGCAAGCGACTGTCTTCGGGGAGCTCGTGGTCGTAGAGCGCAGCCCCGAACGTGAACTCGCGCGTGCGCATCCAGCCAGCGTCCTTTCTCGAGTAGAGCCACGCGACGGAGATGGGTTGGCGGATGCCCTCGCATGGCACGCGGATGCTAAGGCCGAACGATTCTCCGTAAACGATTCTGGCCCCCGTGTCTTGCGCCACGTCGAGGAAAGCTTGCGCCACCGCGCGGACGCGTTCGTCGGGGAACCCGTCGAGGAAAGACCCGCGTGTGAGCCGTGATCCGGTGCGACCTCGGCTGGCCTTGGCCCCTCGATGCGTATTCCAGTGCAAAGTGGTCACCCATTCCACGGCAAAGTGGTCACCGATTCCATTCCAAAGTGATCAGCCATTCCAGAGCAAGGTGGTCACCGATTCCATTGGCAAAGTGGTC
>JAJDZN010000158.1 GCA_022824585.1 Bryobacterales bacterium
GGGGCCTGTTGGGCCTCAGACGGGGAGAGAGCCCGGAATTCGCCGAAAAACTCGCATAGGCCGTCGAAGGACCACCAAGCAAGGCCACCGACCGACGTGGTCGGCAAAGCGATTAAAACCACAGGCTGCTAGGGGTACTTCCTTGCGGTTGCGCTCCTGTCGCTGAAGATCTCTAATGCTGTTGGCGACGACTTTGGCGACCCAAGGGCAGGCCGTTGGTCCCCCCAAGCTGAGGTTGGTAGCCTGCAGGATCTTGATCCAGCTGGTTTGCAGCGCGTCCTTTGCAATCTCATCATCTCCAGCGATGCGATTGGCCATCGGGGCGAATCGGCGCGTGCAGCATGCGATCCATTCGCCCTTGGCCCTGTCGCTTTCAAGTAGCGGACAGGCCTGCGCTGCGCGCTTTAGTGAGGCAGTGGGAAGAACAACAAAGTCAGGTGGCTTCTTGGTGCTCACTCTGACATTAGACTTCATCCGACAATCGCTGGCTAACCCTAGGAATTGAAAGTAGTTCCGCCGAATCAAACTGTCATCCGACTGGATACAACTCGCTCGGGATCGACACCCAGCAGAGCTAGCGCTTCCGCCTGTAAGGCAGTAGGCCGGACCAGAAACTGGAATTCGTTGTGGTCGTCGCCGGGATGTCCGGCTGCCGGCGGGCGCACGGCACTCTCGACGGTGGTCGAGGGCGCATCGAGCAGCGCTGGACAGAGTCGCATGCCACGAATGCAGATCCCGTCTCCATCGCGCGCCGGAACTGCATGACTAGGATCGGCAAGCCGGAAGCGCTAGACACGCCCGAGGTCATGTCCCGCGCTGTACCGTCGGACTCACGTCGCGCTCATGCGCTTTTGGATTTCCTCCAGCGGCACGCCCTTGGTCTCGGGCATCACTTTCAGCACCCACAACAGCTGCAGCACCATCATGCTCGAGTAGAACGCGAAAGTGTGCCCGCCGGAGATGTCGGCGATGACGGGGAACGTCCACGAGATCGCCGCCGCGAAGACCCAGTGCGTGAAGCTGCCCAGCGCCTGCCCCTGTGCGCGCACGCGATTGGGGAAGATCTCGCTAAGGTAGACCCAGATCACCGAGCCCTGCCCGAATGCGTGCGACGCGATGAACACCATCAGGCTGACCAGCACCACAGTGCCGCCGATGTCGGTAAAGTCCGTGCCATAGCGGTAGAACGCTGCGGCGGTCGCCGCCAGGCTGACGATGTAGCCGATCGACCCGACAACCATGATCTTGCGGCGGCCGATCTTGTCGATCACCAGTAGCGCGATCAACGTGAAGACGAGGTTGGTGCAGCCCACGGCGACGGCTTGGGCCAGCGACGAATCTGTCCCCGCGCCGGCCATGCGGAAGATGTGGGGCGCGTAGTACATCAGTGCGTTGATGCCCGACAGCTGATTGAAGGTCGCGATGGCAACGGCCAGCTTGACGGGCCGGCTGTACTTGCGCTGCAGCAGGGGCTCCTTTTCCTTCTGCGCGGTCTCCGCGAGCGATTCCTCGATCTCGCTCAGCTCGCCCTGCACGTTCTCGGCACCGACCATGTCCAGCACCAGGGCGGCCGCGTCGCTATTTCCCTGGGCGACCAGCCAGCGCGGGCTGCGCGGCGTGCCGAACATCAGGACGAGAAAGATCACGGCGGGCAGCGCCTCGATCCCGAACATGACGCGCCACTCCATCGCTCCGTACTGCATCTGGGCCACGCCGTAGTTCGACAAGTAGGCCAGCAGGATCCCCAGCACGATGTTGAACTGCGTGATCGCCACCAGTCGGCCGCGGAAGCGCGGCGGCGAGATCTCGGCGATGTACATCGGTGCGACAACCGAAGAGGCCCCGACGCCGAGGCCGCCCAGCCAGCGGAAGACCAGAAACGAAATCCAGTCCCACGCGAGCGCGCTGCCGACCGCTGAGACGAGGTAAAGGACCGCGATCCACACCAACGTGCTGCGGCGCCCGATCCGGTCTGCCGGATGACCGGCAAAGAGGGCTCCCAAGATCGTGCCGATCAGGGCGCTCGCCACCGTGAATCCGAGCCCGAAGCCCTCGAGTCCGAACACTTCTCGAAGCTGTTCCGTCGTGCCGGAAATGACGGCCGTGTCGAAGCCGAAGAGCAAGCCGCCCAGGGCGGCAATGATTGAGCAGCGAAGCAGAGTCGCGTTCATGGTGTTTTACTAAACCCTAGGGGGGAAACAGGTCGGCCGCGATCGCGGCAGAGCGATCGTATAGCATCGCATAGTCGGCCGGCGCGAGGCACCCGGCGCCGGACCGAGCGTTTCAACCCAGCGTCCATGTCCAACTGCAGTCCGATTCGAGCCGGCACGACATTCGGCGCGCCAGGATTCCGCCGGCGCATGCGACTCCGCCTGACCGTGGTGGCCGTGCTGGCGCTGGCGGGCGCAGCTGCTCCTGCGGCCCAAGCCCAGCAGCTGCCGGCCGCGGATGGGTCGACCGAGTACACGGTCCTGCTGGACGCGCCGTCGGTCGGCGAGCGGTTGCGGGAATCGAAGACCGCACGCTCGCAACAGCCGCAGCCGAGGGCCGCAACGGGCGTCAGCCTGATGCGCCGTGCCGTGGCGCGCCGCCAGGATCCCGTCAAGACAGCGATCGCAGCACTCGGAATCGAGGTGTTGGGATCGGTGAGCAACGTCCTCAACGCGGTGTTCGTGCGAGCGACGCCGGAGCAGACGAGGGAGATTGCAGGCCTGCCCGGCGTGCGCGACGTGGTGCCAGGGCGGCGGTACCAGCCAATGCTCAGGTCGGTGGCGAAGATCGTGCATGCGTCCACCGCATACGTGCGTCCGGTGGGTCACCAACTGTTCGGCGAGGGCTTGAAGATCGCCATCATTGACTCGGGACTGGACTTCGACCACGAAGCCTTCAGCGATCCCAGCCTGCCCAGCCTTGACGGGTACCCGCTGGGAGATCCGGACTACCTGCACATGGCGAGCACCAAGGTGGTTGCCGTGCGCAGCTACGTCAAAACGTTGGTTTCGCGCGATCCCGCCAGCTCCACTCCCGACGATCCCTCGCCGAACGATCTGAGCGGCCACGGGACCGCCGTCGCGATGATCGCCGCGGGGCGGCGCGTCCCGACTCCGCTCGGAATGGCCATGGGCATTGCCCCCAAGGCGCGCCTGGGCGTGTACAAGGTCTTTGGCTCTCCGGGGCTGAACTATTACACCGCGGATCATGTCGTGATCGCCGCGATCGACGACGCCGTGGCTGACGGGATGGACATTCTCAATCTGAGCCTGGGCAATCCAGAGTTCTACCCGTGGGACGCCACCGGTCGCGATTGCGGCAGGAGCTCGTCGAGCTCGTCCTGCAACCCGATTTCGATGGCGGCGCATAGCGCCGTGCATGACTTCGGACGGGTGGTGGTGGCTGCGGCTGGAAACTATGGCCTGCGCGGCTCGCACGCCGGGCCCGCCCTGAGCACGCTCCTGTCACCCGCCAACACCCCGTCGGTGATCACCGTCGGAGGAACCGGCAACTCCTCGTCGCGCCATGTCTCTGTCCGCGTCGGCGACCACGAGTTCGTCGCCGAATCCGGCACCGGGCCGGATGCCGCGGGCCCGCTGACCGCGCCTGCCGTGAGCACGTCCGAGCTGGACAACCCGCTGGGCTGCGATCCCTACGAAGCGCAGACGCTCGCGGGTCGAATCGCGGTCATCGAACGCGGCACCTGCTTCTTCCGCGACAAGGTAGAGCACGCCGACGCGGCGGGCGCGAGCGGCGTGCTGGTCACCAACCACGAGGGCGACGGCTTGCTCACCATGGGACTGCTCGAACGCACCGATATCCCGGCGTTCTTGGTGGGCAGGAGTGCCGGCGAGGAGATTCGGGAGCTCTTGGCCGACCCCACGGCTTCGCTCACGCTCGACCCCGTTCCGGTGGATACCGAGAGTGACTGGGCGTTCGTAGCGCCGCAGAGCTCTCGGGGGCCGAACCTAGCCCTTCAGCCGAAGCCCGACCTGGTCGCGCCGGGGCAATCCGTGTACACCGCCGCGCCGCGCTATAACGACGAGGGCGTGCTGTTCGCCTCGAGCGGCTTTCGAGAGGTGAGCGGCACCAGTTTCGCGGCTCCGGTCGTGTCGGGGGCTGCCGCGCTCGTTTGGCAGGCGTTTCCCGCGCTGACCGCGCGGCAGGTGGCTTCTGCGCTGATCAACACTGCCAGCCCCGTGCTGCAGGAGAACGGGGAGCGGGAGCGCCTGTCGGCTGCAGGCGCGGGCGTGCTGGATCTGTCCCAGGCGCTGCGCCCCAACGCCACGGCGGTACCTCCGTCGATCGCGTTCGGCTCCGTGCTGGATGCCTTGTTCCCGGTCAGGCGCCAGGTCGTGATTTCCAATCGGTGGCGGGGGCCGCAGGCCTTCGTGCTCAGGGTCGAGCCGCGCCAGCCGAGCGCGGACGCCCGCGTGACGGTCAACGGCCAAAGCGCCTACGTGGTCACGCTGGCAGAGGGGCAGACCGAAGGCATCGAGGTTCGTCTGGAGGGGACTCGTCCCCAGCCCGGAGCGCACGAGGGCATCCTGCGGCTGACCAGCCTGAGCGGGCTGGGCGAGCTCTCGATTCCCTACCTGTACCTTGTCGGCGACAACGAGCCGGCGAACGCGATTCGACTCCGTGGGCACCTTGCCACCGGCATCGCCGGCGAGGCGGCAAGGGAGTCGGTCTTGGCGCGCGTCCTGGATCAGTACGGAGTGCCGGTCACCGGCAGGGAAGTTGAATTCGTTGGTTCCGATCCGTCGATGTCCGTGGCGAGCCGATCCCCGAGGTCTGGCCCGACCGGCCTGATCCACGCCAGCGTGCGATACAGCGGCGATCCGGGGACGCAGGTAGTCACCGCGCGAATCGGCAACCTGGAGATTCCATTCGAATACGAAGCCGTCGAGACAAGGCCTCAGATCGTCTCGATCGCCAACAGCGCGACCCTCCACGCGGAGACCGGAGTCGTTGCCGGCTCGATGGCAACGATCAGCGGCTCTGAATTCGCGGCTCACCCCTCTGGCGCATGGCCCTCCCCACAGGTCAGGCCGTTGCCGATCACGCGCAAGGGCGCCACGGTTTCGTTCGACGGCTTGCGGCGAGAGTTCAGCGTGGCCGGGCCGATCTATTCGATCACTCCCAGCACCGTGACGGTCCAAGTGCCGTGGGAGGCGGCGGGTGCCTCGCGCGCCTATCTCAAGGTCCGCAACGGGAACCCGTCGGACCACTTCGTTCTTCAGCTTGCCGAAGTCGCACCGGGCATCTTCCAATACGAGTCCGGCGGGCGTTCGTACGCGCTGGCCCTGCACCCGGACAGCTCAGCGGTGACGGCTGAATCTCCCGCTGCCCCAGGTGCTGCGGTGAGCATAGCGATGACTGGAAACGGCCCGGTAGTGATGCCGCCGAGGACAGGCTCCGCTGGCGGCTTCTCCAACGAGACCGTGACCATGCCGACCGTCTGGATCGGTGACCAGCAGGGGACCGTCGTCTACTCCGGCCTGGATCCCGACCTGGCCGGGCTGTACCTGGTGACCGTCCAAGTGCCCCTCACGGTAGGTGCGGGCGAGCACTTGCTGCGCGTGGAGTTCGACGGTGTCGCGAGCAACGAGGCGTTGCTCCCGGTGAACTAAGCGGCCGCTAGGGCGAGCCGTCGTCCAGCAGCTCCGCCACCTCCGACAGGTAGGGCACCCGCCCGAGCTTGCACAGCAAGGCGCCGGCGATGCAGCCGAATCGCGTTGCGTGGCGTTCGCTCCGGCCTTGGGCCATCGCAAGCGCGAAGGCGCCATGGAACACGTCGCCCGCGCCCGTGCTATCGGTCACCGTCACCGGTACCGGCGGCATCCGCCCGCCGTCATAGGCCACGCCGCGCTCACCCAAGGTTACGGCGGCCCACGCCCCGAACCCCTTGATTCGCCGCAGCACCGCCTCCACGCCGCCGCATTTCAGCGCCAAGTCTTCATCAGCGATGACATGGGTGGCCAATTTGGCGATTTCCCAGATTTCGGGACGGTCTTGGTCCAAGTCAAGGACGCACGGAATGCCGCGCTCGCGGGCGCGGGTCACCACGCGCATCCCGCCTTCGGGCCAGCGCCCGTCGATCAACACAGCGTCGGCCCGCTCGATCGCCGAGTCCGGAATCCAGTCTGCCCCCGCCGGCATGCCATCGCCGAGATAGGGGAACAAGTAGCGCTCGCCGCCGGGCTCGATGAACACCTCGCAGGTTGGCGTCGTTCCGGGGAACTTGCGGTAGCCGGAAGTCTCGACTCCGGCCTCGGTGAGCAGCTGCTCAATGCGCTGGCCCGCGAGATCGTCGCCCCTGCGGCTCCAGAACGAGGCCGTGCCCCCGAGCCGCACCACTGCCACGCCGCCGACCGACGCGGGCCCTCCCAAGGCGTCCCAACGCTTGCTGGCGTTCTCGCGGTGCTGCTTGGGCGGGAAGCGCTCGACACACAGGCGCGTGTCGAGGAAGCCCATGCCGACACACAAGACATGCGGGGGACTGTTTCTGGCCATTGCGGGAAGCGGGGCTGGCCCGCGATTCGGAAGTGGCAGTGTACCGACCTGATCGGGGCCGGCTCAACCCCCCGCCGATGCGGGGCATTCGGGACAAGCTGCCCGCGCCACTAGAGCACGACCCCGAAGCGCCCCTTGAGCAGGTATGCCGCCAGGATCGAGATCACCAGGAACCAGACCACCCAGTGCGTCTCCAGGGCTCCGAATCCGATGCTGCGCGGGGGATAGCCGATGCTCAGCCGATCCACCGACTGCAGGGAGAAGCTGGCCTCTCCCGGAGAGAACAGGAACTTGTGCCACAGCTCTCCGCTGCGGCTGCTGGAGACGTAGTGCGTCCCGGAGCCGACCATGGCCGCCATCTCGACGGATCCGTGCGGAGTCTCGAGCGAGACTTGGCCGCTGCCCTCCTCCACGGCGCGCAAGCGCCAGTACACTTGGCGGGAAACAGCGGATCCGACAGCGACGCTGTCGACCTCGAGCGCGCCGCTGGCCGTCAGCGTCAGGTCTTGGCTGGGCAGCGTCGTGTTCACCGTGAACAGCGCCGATTCCCCGACTTGGAGGGGGCGGTGGCCGTAGACGGAGTCGAAGTGAGCGAAGAGGATCAGCATTGGCAGGCCCAGAACGAGCACCGGCCGCAGCATATGACCGAGATAGCGAGCGTTATTGAGCAGCAAGGTGCCTTGTGCCCGGAACAGCAGCCGCGGCTCGTCTGAGTACAGGCGCATTTCGAGCAGGCAGGCTTGCATGCGCTTCTTAGCGCGTTCGATAGCCCGCTGGTTGGACGTCTTGCCCACAACCCAGAGCATTCCGATGCCGAGCAAGACCGAGCAGAATGCGAGGCCGACGAGCGGATTGAACGCGCCGAAGATCTTCGCGAGAAACGAAACTGCGGCGCGTAGGAGCACTTTGCGGGTCGCGTTGAGGACTGCGGCGAAGGGGCCCGGCCTCGGGCCTAGTCGATATAACCCAGGCCCTGCAGCTTGCTCATGATCTCCTCGTCCGAGGCACCCTCCTCGATCTGGGCAAGCTCTTTCTCGATCACGTGCACGACGAATTCCTCGGGGGAGGAGTAGCCTGCGGCGTCCGCGCAGCGCTTGACGCGCTCAAACAGGGACTTGTCCAGCTTGATGGATGAGGACGAACCGAACATGGCAAGCTCTCATCATACGCTGGCTGGCGGGTCAGCCATGCCGCTCTCGGCCCGATCTTGCTTGCGAGAGGCTCCCGCTTCCGGGAGTTCGGCTACGCGGGGCAGCAGGCGCAATCTCAGAGCAGGCTCGCGAGGGCCGGCGCCGCCTCAGCCGCAAGCGCGGCAATCGCATCCGCGCCGAGGTCTGGCAGGACCGGGACTTCCGCGAGCACGCGGGCACCTCCGTAGCGCTCGATCGCGAGGCGGTTCTCCGCGTTGGGCTCGCCTACCATGACCACGCCGGCCACGTCGATCGACCGTCGCGCTAGTTCGGACACTGTCAGCGAAGTGTGATTGATGGTGCCCAGGCCCGACCTGGCGGCGATGACCGCCGGCAGGGCGAGCGCTCGCATCATGTCGGCCATCATGGCGCTCTCGTTCAGCGGCACGAGCAAGCCGCCGGCACCTTCGACGATCCAGAACCGATCGTCCGGCAGGTCCTGCGCGGTGCGCAGGAGGTCAGCCATTTCGATGGTCTGCCCGGCCAGTCGAGCCGACAGGTGGGGCGACAGCGGGCGGGGCAGCCGCACGCCCGTGTCCGCGATTTCCTCGGCGTCGCAAGCAGCCAGCCGCCGCACTTCTGCCGTGTCGTCGTCCTCTTCGATCCCTGTCTGGACCGGCTTCCAGTACCCGACCTTGGTGCTTCGCCGGAGCGCGGAGACCAGCAGCGCCGAAACTACGGTCTTGCCGACCCCGGTGTCCGTGCCCGTAACGAAGACTCCCCGCATCACACGCTCCGCTCAAGCGCTCGCTGGATGCTGCCAGCCACGCCAGCCAGTTCTGCGCGGCTCAGGTCCGCGTTCAGAGAAACGCGCAGGCGGGCCGTGCCGGCCGGCACGGTCGGCGGCCGGATCGCGCGCACGTCGTAGCCCTCGGCCCGCAGGGAAGCCGCCACTTGGACCGTGGCCGCGCTGGGCCCGATAATCAGCGGCACGATCGGTGCATTCGACGGGGCCAAGTCCAGCGACTCGCGCAGCAGCGTCCCGTATTCCAGCACTCGGACGCGGCGCTCTGGTTCGTCTTGCAACAGGTCCAGGGCCTCGTCGATGGCTTCTGCCAACGCGGGCGGCGGCGCGGTAGAGAAGACGAACGGCCGGGCGCTTTGCACCAGGAGCTGGATCGCCCAGCTCGGGCCGCACACGAACGCCCCGCTGACGCCCAAGGCCTTGCCGGCCGAGTTGATCGACAGGAACACGCCGCCCCCGCAGCCGGTCTCTTCGATCAATCCGCTGCCGTGTCGGCCATAGACCCCCACGGCGTGGGCCTCGTCGACGACCAGCGCGAAACCGTTCGCGGCTTGCAGTTCGCCAAGTCGCTGCAAGGGCGCGGTGTCGCCGTCCATGCTGAAGAGCGACTCGGTGACGACGAACCGCTGGCCCGAGCACGGCTCGGACTCGAGCAGTTGCGACAGCGCGTCGCAGTCGCAATGGGGGTAGACGACGTGCCGCGCCTTCGACAGGCGCATCCCGTCGATCAGGCTGGCGTGGTTCAGCTCGTCCGAGAAGATCAAGTCTTCGCTTGTCGGAAACGTGGAGAGCACGCCCAGGTTCGCGGCCCATCCGCTGCCCAGGTAGAGCGCTGCCGGAGTGCGCTTGAGCCGGGCGAAACGCTCTTCGACCGCCTCGAATGCGGCCCTGTGCCCGCGCAGCAGGCGGGATCCAGTGGATCCGACCCCAAGGGATTGCACGGCTTCGGCCAGCCGGCGGCGCATGCGCGGGTGCCGCGCGAGCCCCAAGTAGTCGTTGGAGCACAGGTCAAGGCCGGCCGGTTTTTCCAGCGAGCGCAGCAGGCTTTGGTCCTGCAACGCTGCGAGCTGCGCTCGCACGCGCTGTTCGAGAGCCCGATTGGTGTCCACGATAGTCGCCGCGACTGTCCGCTGCAGTTCCTCGGGCGACAAGCTAGCTCTGCGGCGGAACAGCTGCGGTCAGCGGCTCCTCGCACAGGCGCATCCCCATCTTCTCGAGCAGCCTTGCGTCGTCGCTCTCTTCGGGGTTCGGCGTGGTCAACAGCCGCTCGCCAAGGAATACCGAGTTCGCGCCGGCCAGAAAGCAAAGGGCTTGCCCCTCTTCGGACAGTTCCAGGCGGCCGGCCGACAGGCGCACGATGGATGCCGGCATCGCGATGCGGGCCGTCGCGATCACGCGCGCGAAGTCAAGCGCTCCGACAGGCGCCCGCCCGCCGAGAGGGGTGCCCGCTACGCTGACCAGGCTATTGATCGGCACGCTCTCGGGATGGGGGTCCTGGCGCGCCAGCTGCAACAGCAAGCCCAGGCGGTCGTCAACGCTCTCGCCCATGCCGATGATTCCGCCACTGCAAATCGTGACGCCGCTGCGCCGCACGCGCTCAAGAGTGTCGAGCCGTTCCTGGTAGCTGCGCGTGGTGATGATCTCTCCGTAGAATTCCGGGCTGGTGTCGAGATTGTGGTTGTAGGCGGTCAGGCCCGCTTCGGCGAGGCGGTCCGCCTGCCGCTGCGTGAGCATGCCCAACGTGCAGCAAGCTTCCATGCCCATTTCGCGGACACCGCGCACCATGTCGACGACGCGCTCGAACTCTTCACCCTCGGGGGCCTCGCGCCACGCTGCTCCCATGCAGAAGCGCGTAGCGCCGCCCGCCTTCGCGGCGCGCGCCTTGTCGAGCGTCTCCTCGACGCTGAGCAGGCCCTGGGCCTCTAGCCCGGTGTCGTAGCGGGCCGATTGCGGGCAGTAGGCACAGTCTTCCGGGCAATGGCCGGTCTTGATGCTGAGCAGAGCGCAGCCCTGCACCGCTTCCGGGTCGTGGTAGGCGCGGTGGGCGGTTTGGGCCCTGTAGAGCAGCTCCGGCAGCGGCAGCTGGTGCACTTGCCGAATCTCGTCCAAGGTCCAGTCGTGACGGAGCATCTAGCCCCATTATCGTATTCGGCCGAGGCCTGGTCAGCGAAGGCGCGGCTCGCCGATCGGCACCGCGTGCCGTTGGTACGATTAGGGTAAGGCCGGGCACGGCCCGTTCACTGGCGGATCGTTCCTCGTCGAGACAGACCGCGAACTGGCTTCCGGCCCGCCCCATCCCGGCGCGCTTCGCGCACCCGACCGCCCAGGAGGGTCCCCTTGGCTGCCCTGAATTCCCAGCTCGAAGATCTCCCCCTGCACTTGCGCGAGAGCGTGGAGCGGCTCGCGGAGGGTTGGGTTGCCGAAGGGAACTCGCGCCGATTCTGGGACGGCGACGAGTCCTTGTGGACATCGTCTGGCGAGGCGAGCTGGCTGGGCTGGCTCGGGGATTCGGCGGACGGCCCGCGCCTGCGGAGACTTGCCGAAGAGGTGCGCGGGCGCTACAGCCATGCGCTGCTGCTGGGCATGGGCGGATCCAGCCTGTGCCCGGAAGTCCTAAGGCTGTGCTTCGGCGTGCAGGACGGTTTCCCCGACTTCGCGATCCTCGATTCCACCGACCCGGGGCAGATCGCCGCCCGCGAGGCAGCCATCGATCTCGAATCGACGCTGTTCTTGTCTGCGAGCAAGTCCGGATCGACTCTGGAGACGGCATTGCTAACGCAGCACTTCTTGGACCGTCTGGCCGAGGCCGCCGGCCCGGCGCGCGCGGCCTCGCAATTCGTGGCCATCACGGATCCCGGATCCGGCTTGGAATCGAAAGCCCGTGAGCTTGGCTTCGGCCGTGTCTTTCACGGCCTGCCGTCCATTGGGGGGCGGTATTCGGCCCTGTCGCACTTCGGCATGGTGCCGGCGGCAGTGATGGGACTTGACGTGGACAGAGTGCTTCTCGGCGCGCGAGCGATGCGCGCGGCTTGCGGACCTGGCGCTTCGCCGGACGAGAATCCGGGAGTCCGTCTCGGCCTCGTGCTCGGTGCCGCCGCGCTTACCGGTCGCGACAAGCTCACGTTCGTGATGTCCTCCGGCGTGTCGTCGCTCGGCGCATGGATCGAGCAGCTGGTCGCCGAGTCGACCGGCAAGTCGGGGAAGGGCATCGTGCCTGTCGAAGGCGAGACGCTGGGCGAGCCGTCTAGCTATGCCTCCGATCGCATCTTCGTCAGCGTCGCGTTGGATTCTGAGATTGATCAGGCTGCCGACCGGACCTTGGGAGCCTTGGCGGAGCTAGGCCATCCCGTCGTCCGGATCGGAATTCGGCAGCTGGAGGACCTCGGACAGGAGTTCTTTCGCTGGGAGGTCGCGACGGCCGTTGCGGGGGCCGTGCTGGGGATCAACCCGTTCGACCAGCCAGACGTCGAGTCTGCCAAGGTCGCCGCGCGCGCGCTGACCTCGACGTATGAGGCCGAGGGGTCGCTTCCCGCGGCGGAGCCGTTTCTGGAGGAGCCTGGCATTCAGTTGTTCGCCGCTCCCGATCACGCCCGGTGCTTGTCGCGGAGTGCCGAAGGCGGCGGGGTCGTGTCCGTGCTGCGCGCGCACATGGGATCTGCCGGAGAAGGGGATTACATCGCGTTGCTTGCCTACCTGAACCGCGACGCCGCCGCCCGCGCCGCGCTGGGGCGCATCCGCGCCGCGATCCGGCCGGCTTCCGGTGTTGCGACCTGCGTCGGATTCGGGCCGAGGTTCCTGCACTCCACCGGGCAGTTGCACAAGGGCGGCGCGGATAACGGCGTCTTCCTACAGATTGGCTGCGACCCGGGGCGCGATATTCCCGTTTCGGGACGCGGGCTCAGCTTCGGCGTGGTCGAAGCGGCCCAGGCGCTGGGCGATTTCAGCGTCCTGACTGGGCTGGGGCGCCGTGCGCTGCGAATCCACGTGGCCGCTCGGCAAGACGATGCGCTGGCACGCCTAGAAGACGCCTTCGCCGAGGCGGTTCAATAGGATCGCGGCAGGCCGAGCACTCTCTCCGCCACGTAGCTCAGGATCAGGTTGGTCGAGATCGGGGCCACTTGGTAGAGGCGCGTTTCGCGGAATTTGCGCTCGACATCGTAGTCGGACGCGAAACCGAATCCGCCGTGCGTCTGCAAGCAGGCATTGGCCGCTTCCCAAGACGCGTCGGCGGCCAGGAGCTTGGCCATGTTCGCCTGCGGCCCGCAGGGCCGGCCTGCGTCGTAGAGCTCGGCGGCTTGGAAGCGCATCAAGTCCGCAGCGCGAATGTGCGCATGCGCCTTTGCCAAGGGGAACTGTATGCCTTGGTTCTGTCCGATCGGCCGCCCGAACACGACCCGCTCGCGGGCATAGGAACAGCCCTTTTCCATGAACCAGTCGCCATCTCCGATGCATTCGGCAGCGATCAGGATGCGCTCGGCGTTGAGACCGTCGAGCAGCGCCCTGAAGCCCTCGCCCTCCTCGCCGATCAGATTCTCCGCAGGGACTTCCAAGCCATCGAGGAAGACCTCGCAGGTGTGGTGGTTGAGCATGGTGCGCAAGGGGCGGACCTCGATCCCTCGTCCCGCCGCTTGCTCGAGGTCGACCAGCAGGATCGACAGGCCGCGCGTCTTCTCGTCCACTTGGTCCGCCGGCGTGGTCCGCACCAGCAGCAGCATCAGGTCCGAGTGCTCGATGCGCGATGTGAAGACCTTCTGTCCGTGCACCACGTAGCGCTCTCCGAGACGCTCCGCCCTGGTCTGAGTCTGGGTCGTGTCCGACCCGGTCGTGGGCTCGGTCACCCCGAACGCCTGCAGGCGCAAGCGCCCGGCCGCGAGCTCGGGCAGGTAGCGCTGCCGCTGGGCCTCCGTGCCCCTGCGAGTGATCACGTCCATGATGTACATCTGGGCGTGGCAGGCTGCGGCATTGCCCCCGGAGGCGTTGATCGCCTCCATGATCAGGCTGGCCTCGAGAATCCCGAGTCCGCTACCGCCGTAGCGCTCCGGGATGAGGGCGGCTAGCCAGCCGCCCTCGGTCAGGGCATTGGCGAACTCGGTCGGGTAGCCCTGCGTTGCATCGAGCTTCCGCCAGTATTCGCCGGGATAGTCGGAGCAGACCTCGCCGACCGCATCGCGGATCTGCTGCTGCTCAGCGGTCAGGCCGACGCTCATGGCCGCGCCTTTCCGCTCTTCGGAACCAGCACGGTCCGCTTTAGGGTCAGGACCGTTTCGTCGCGTTGGTTGAAGCCGCGGCTCTCCACGAACACCAGGCCGAGGTCGGGCTTGGACTTGGATTCGCGCAGGTCGGCGATGCGGCTCTCTGCATAGATCGTGTCCCCGTGGAAGACCGGACCGACGTGCTTGACCTCGCTGTAGTCGAGGTTTGCGATGGCCCTGCCGCTGACATCGGCCACGCTCATGCCCACCACGATGCTGAAGACCAGCGGGCCGACCACTAAGCGCTGTCCGTGCTGCGTGCCGGCAGCATAGTTGGCGTCGATGTGGACAGGGTGCTGGTTCATGGTCAAGAGCGAGAACCAGGTATCGTCCGCCTCCGAAATGGTCCTGCCCGGCCAGTGGTTGAACACTTGCCCGACCTCAAATTCATCGAAGTATCGCCCGTAAGGCATCGCGTCCGCTCTCCTCTCCGCCGCAAGGCGCTGGCATGCCTGCCCCTGCACAGCCCATTATGTATGGAAGGCGGCTGTGACTGAGCTATCGCGCATCCGGAGCATTCTCTTCGTGCCCGGCGACAGCGTGAAGAAGCTGTCCCGGTCGGTCGGCCTGCCCGCCGACCTGATCCTGATCGACTGGGAAGACGCCGTTTCCGAGGCCAACAAGGCAGACGCCCGAGCCGTGACGCAGCGAGCGCTGCCCAGCGTCCGCAGCGACGGTCGGCCCCTACTGGTGCGGCCCAATCCCCCGTCCTCAACGTGGTTTGCCGAGGACTGCGCGGCGGTGCGCAGCTGTCGACCGGACGGAGTCGTGATTCCCAAGTGCGAGTCGGCGCGCGATGTGGAGCGAGTCGCCGAGCAATTGCCCGGGCTTGGAATCATCGTTCCGCTTATCGAGTCCCCGCTGGGCGTGTTGCGCGCCGCCGAGCTGGCGTCCTGCTCGGGTCGCGTGAAAGCGCTGCTGTTCGGCGCGGAGGATTACTGCGTCGAGTCCAGGATCAGGCGCACCGAGGACGAGCCCGAAGTGGCATTCGCCCGCAGCAGCGTGGTCAACGCGGCCCGCGCCATGCGGAAGCAGGTGTTCGATTCTCCGCTGATGCAGTACCAAGACCTGGCTGCGGTGCGTCAAGCGGCGCAACGCGGCCGCCGGCTCGGCTTCACCGGGCAGGCTGCGATTCACCCGTCGCAACTGCCAGTGATCAACGAAGCGTATTCGCCTTCGTCTGACGAGGTGGAGGAAGCCAGGACTGTATTGCGTCGGTTCGAGGAGCACGGCGGAGGCGTGTACTCGGTGCAGGGGTCGCTAGAGGACTACCCAATGGTCCGGGAGGCCCTCGCTGTACTCGAGCGGGCCGGCGAGTCCGCTTGATTTGATTGGGCGCCGCCCGTGGCCTTGCAATACCCCATGTCGGCGATCAGGGCCTAGGTTGCCTCCGCGGGCTGGGCTCCAGACCGGCAAGACCGGGCGATGGCGCGCCGCCGGCGTCTGATCCGCACCACGGACCGGTTCCTTGTAAAAGGCTTGGAAAGTCCCCGAAGAGAGCGTGCGCTCTGGCAACGCGAGCATAGCGGGCGCGTCACAATCAATGCAATGCGAGCTTCGCAGACGAGCCCGGGATCCTCGGCCGAGATGGGGCCTGACCGCCGTGCCCGAGTCAGCGACTTCGCTCTGCCGGTCGCAGCGTGCTTCGCCGCGGCCCGGTCTCACATCGTTGCGAGCGGCCCACTCTTCCTCCTCGCTTGGCTCCTCGCCCACGTCCCAGCGCTCACCGACCCGCCGGCGACGTCAGCTGGCGTTCAATCGGCAGCGGCAGCACAACGCGGGGAGCGACCTCCGGCGCGCGCTCGGCGCGGAGCGGCGGAGGTGTTTCGCACCGAAGTGCCGAAGCGGCCCTACGATATCGTCCTCGGCAATCCCAGCGAGTCGTCAATCACTGCCAGCATTCGCGCCGCTTCGGGGCAGGCAGGCTATTTCGAGTACGGGGATCGTCCTGGCAACTATCAGTGGCGCTCAGACCTCGTTGAGCTCAGGCCGGGCATGCCGACAGAAGTAAAGCTGGACGGACTGTCTCCGCATTCGCAGTACTTCTACCGTTGGCGGGTCACGACGGGCTCGCCGGAATCCGGCGACGCATCGGAAGAGTTCACGTTCCAGAACGGACGACGGCGGGGCGAATCGTTCGTCTTCACCGTGCAGGCGGACTCGCACTTGGACGTGCGGACCGATCCACGCCTCTACGAGGCATCCTTGCGGAACGCCAAAGCAGCCAATCCTGACTTCCACATTGATCTCGGCGATACCTTCATGACAGACAAGCGGCGCGTCGATCACCGGGAAGCCCTGCCGCAGTATCTCGCGCAGCGCTACTATTTCGGCCTGATCGGCACGAGCGCACCGGTCTTTCTAGTGTCCGGCAATCATGATGGCGAAGGCATTCGCAGGGGAGCGATGGGCGAGTGGGCCAGACAGCAGCGCGACACCTACTTCGCAACGCCTTCGGATGGAGTCGATAACCGGGGCAATTACTATTCGTGGGCCTGGGGGGATGCTCTGTTTGTCGCCTTGGACCCTTACTGGGCGACCGAGCGCCCGAGGCGGGGAGACGGGTATTGGGCTCGCACGCTCGGCGAGGACCAGTTCCGCTGGCTGGCCGAAACGCTGCGCTCTAGCAATGCGAGGTTCAAGTTCGTCTTCATCCACCATCTGGTCGGCGGAGCGAACCAAGCGGCCAGGGGCGGAGTCGCGGCGGCAGGCCTGTTCGAGTGGGGCGGCCGCGGCCTCGACGGGACCTACGAATTCGATGACCGGCGCCCGGGCTGGGAGCAGCCGATTCACCGACTGCTGGCCGACACCGGCGTAACTGCGGTCTTCCACGGTCACGACCACGTGTTCGCGAGCGAAGAACTCGACGGAATCGCATACCTGCTTGTGCCGCAGCCGGGCCTGGACCGCTATCGAGCCCCGCGCGACATCAGCGCCACGTATCCCGGCCTCGACGTGATCGGAGGCCCGGGCCACTTGCGCGTCACCGTGTCCGCGGACGCGACGGTGGTGGAACTCGTCCAGACCCGCCTCGAAGGCGTCGCCGAAGGCAATGGTCGAGTCGCCCACTCGTTGCGGCTCGATCCGAACTGCATCAAGGACTGTCCATGACCTGTCGGATCTGCTTGTTTCTGCTCGCCGCCATTCCGGCTGCTGCAGCCGGCCCTCCCAACTTCGTCTTCATCCTCGCCGACGACCAAGCGTGGAATGGCCTGTCAAAGCGCATGATTCAGGACATGCCCGAGTCCGGCAGCGACTATCACCAGACGCCGAACATCGACCGCCTCGCGGCAGAGGGCATGACATTTTCCCGTGCCTACTCCGCGGCACCGAAGTGCGAGCCGTCACGGTACGCCATCATGTTCGGCCTGACGACGGCGAGTTTGAATGCGCCCGACAAGCGCACCGCGGGGCATTTGCGCGGGGATTCTCGCCCGGCCTTGGCCAACGCGCTCAAGCAAGCCAACCCCGACTACCGTACGGCAATGTTCGGCAAATGGCAGTTGGTCCGGTCGCAGAGCCAGCTCGGGTTTGACAGGGACGACGGCAAGATCACCCAAAACCAGGACGGAGACTCTCCCGATCCCCGCGACCCCAAGCGCATGTTCGAACTGACCGACAAGGGCAACCGCTTCATGGAGGACAGCGTCAAGAGCGGCCAGCCGTTCTACCTGCAGCTCTGGCACTACGCGGTACACGGAAGCAACCAGTCGCTGCCGGAGACCCTCGATCGCTGGCAGTCGCGGACAAGGGGTCGCCGCCACCGCGACCCGACCCGGGCCGCGATGGCGGAAGACTTCGACAGGGCAGTCGGAATGACATTGGCGAAGATCGACGAGCTGGGCATACGAGACCGCACCTACGTGATCTACATGTCGGACAACGGCGGGCCCACGCGCTACCTGCGAGGAGGCAAGACGAACGTGACCGAGGGCGGCCTGAGGGTGCCCCTGGTGGTGCGCGGGCCTGGGATCGCACAGGACGAGTATTGCGACACGCCAGTGGTCGGCTACGACCTGCTTCCCACGGTGCTCGACTTCGCTGCCCCTGGAACAGTCCCGCATCCGGGAACCGAGGGCGGGAGCTGGAAGCCGCTTCTCCTGAGCGGGTGTGAGCAGCCGGTCGAACGGCCGATCGACCGGTTGGTGTTCTTCTTCGCCGACGGCCGGGGGCGTGACCCGGGACCCCAGGCTGCCATCGTCAAGGGAAACTACAAGCTGCTGTATTCTTGGGCGACCGCCAGTGCCGCCCTGTTCGATGTGAGCCGCGACATACGCGAGACGAGCGACATCTCGGCTGAGAATCCCGACTTGGCCAGCAACCTGCGCCAGGAGCTTATGGACCACCTCAGGGCGGGAATCGGTGACGCTGCGCTGGCGCGCGCGGAGGCCGGCGACACGCCCGACAGCCGCGCCGGGCGTCAGCGTCCGCGGCGCGGGGAAAATCGCCGGCCGCAGACACAACGGCGCCGCCGCGAGGGCCAGAGATGAAGCGATCGAACATCGCGCTCTGCTTTCTCGCGGCATTGGCGCTCTGCGCGGCTGCGGAGAGGTCTCGCGACTCGTTCGTCTTCGAACCCGAAACCGTGGCTCGCTCCTTCCGTCCGTTCCACGATGACGTGAACGTGCGCTGGGACGAACGGCACTTCTACGTAGAGTCTGATGGCATGCCCAGCCACACGATGATGGTTGGCATCCGGGCTTGGAACCGCCAAGTCCCGGTTCCCCAACCCTATCGCGGAGGCAACGCCTTTCGGTTTCCGTTGCGGCCGAGCTTCGCTGATGAGCCGGTCTCCGGGCGGGAGACGCTATTCCGCGGGGCGATCGCCATTGCGGGGAACGGCGTGCCGATCTTTAACCCGATCAAGCAAGACGGGCGCACGGACACCTACCTTGCTGGGGAACTCGACGAGTACGGCGGTCATGCGGGCCGGGCCGACGACTACCACTACCACGTCGCGCCCGTGCATCTCGAAGAGCGGATCGGGCAGGGATTGCCGCTGGCATGGGCACTTGACGGGTTCCCCATCATGGGCTATCGGGAGCCTGACGGCACCGAGGCGCGGGGGCTTGACTGGCTGAACGGACACATCCACGCCGACTCGGCGTACCACTACCACGCCACAAGGGACTACCCGCGCCTGAACGGCGGGTTTCGGGGGGAGGTCGAATTGCGAGACGGGCAGGTCGCGGTGCAGCCGAGGGCGCGGGGCGTGCGGCCCTTCACGCGACCGCTGCGAGGCGCCAGAATCACTGGATTCTTGAGACACGGCAATGCCAGCTACCGCCTCGAATTCCAGTGGCGCGGAGAAGACCACTCGGTGGACTACACGTTGCAGCCAGGGGGTGGGGCGAGGTTTGCCTTCACGGACGGTTCGGGCACGCGCCGAGTGGAAGACTACGCTGCGCGGCGGTCCGATCGGGGAGGCGGCAACCCCCGGCAGCGACGGGATCGCCGTGAAGATCAAGGCCAGCGCGAGCAGCGGCCCGCAGCCCGCTAGCCAACTGTGATCGAGCGGGTCCCGCCGCACGCTATGGGTCGTCGCGGTCACCCAGTCCGTGACTGTCTTCGGGGCAGCCATCCGCGAAGACAAGGTCGCACCGAGAGCGAGGGCGATCGTTCAGCGTAGGCTGATTTCAGTGGCCGCTGTACATTACCCGACACGGAGCATGCGCCTGCCGTGCGGACGCTAGGAGATGTCGGCGATCAAGGGTGTATGGCTAACTCAAAATTAGGCATGGCTGGTCGACGCACGGGCCGCGGGCGCGAGCACGGACCGCGCGACCGTATCGATACGGGCTCTCTGAGGCGATGCATCCGTGTGCTGGAGGTTGCCTGTAAAGAGGTCAAGTCATACGGGAAGGCAGACATTCTCCACGACCTCTATCAGGATGCCTGCGTCAAGGAGTTCGAATTGGTGCTGGGAGAGAGCGGGACGCTGCTGTGCAAGCGTCTCGCGGCGTTCTTCGCCGGCAACCGGCAGGCCGACGAGCTGGCTTTCAAGGATCTGTTCCGGTACGCCGCCAAGCACGGGCTGATCGACGTGGAGATGGCGGATCGTTGGCCGGGCTGCCAAGACCGCCGGAACGACACTACCCACAGGTACGGCGAACACTTCGCCGAGGCGATTCTCGAGCTGCTGCCGGCCTTCATTGCCGCCGCCAGGGCACTGGCCGACACCATCGAGGCCGCGAACGATGGCTGTCCGCCTCCAGATCGAGCCGCGGCACCGCCGCATGTTGGAGGCATTGTTACGCGAGCATTTGCCCGGCGTCGAAGTTTGGGCCTACGGCAGCCGCGTGAACGGCCGCGGCCACGATGGCAGCGACCTCGATCTCGTCCTGCGGACACCGGACCTGCGAAGGCTCCCGGTCGACCAAATGCGCGGCTTCGAGGATGCGGTCCGCGAGTCGACCATCCCGTTCCTCGTGCAGGCTCACGATTGGGCTTGCCTGCCGGAGCGGTTTCACCGTGAGATCGAGCGCGATTACGTGGTGATGAGTGACAGCCCGGCCCCGTAAGCGATCTGGCAGCCGGGCCGCTGGCTCCTTGTTGGCGGGTCGGCGCCTGCGAATGCTATGAGTCGGCAGGCTGATTGACTCGGCACCTCGCCGACTCGGGCTGCATGCCGCCCAGCGCGTGAAGGTCCTTCGGACAGCTGTGCGTGAAGACAGTCTCCGATCGAAGGCGACTCCGGCTGTTCGTGGTAGGTTGATTTCAGTGTCCACCGTAGATCGCCCGACACGGAGCACAAGCATGGATCGCGGACGCCAGGGTAAGCGGCCGAATAAGCGTGCAGTGTCAACTCGGAATAGCGGGGCTATCGTCGGCCATGAGACTGAGTTGTGGGCAATGGCGGACGCGTTGCGTGGCTCGATGGATGCGGCCGAGTACAAGCACGTCGTGCTCGGGCTGATTTTCTTGAAGTACATTTCCGATGCATTTGAAGAACGCCGCATGGCCCTACTTTCCGAATGGGGCGAGGAAGCTGCCGAGGATCGAGACGAATACGTTGCCGAGAACATCTTCTGGGTCCCACCGGAGTCGCGTTGGTCTAATCTTCAGGCAGAGGCGAAACAGCCGACTATCGGCCTGACGGTCGATCAGGCCATGGCGGCAATCGAGCGGGACAACCCCGCGATCAAGAACGTGCTGCCTCGAGACTACGCCCGCCCGGCACTTGACAAGCAACGACTCGGCCAGTTAATCGACATGATCAGCAACGTCCAAGTAGGGGACCAAGACGCCCGCTCCAAGGATGTGCTCGGCCGAGTCTACGAGTATTTCCTGTCCCAGTTCGCGAGCGCGGAGGGTAAGAAGGGCGGCGAGTTTTACACGCCGCGGTGCGTTGTGAAGCTGCTGGTCGAAATGCTGGAGCCATACCGCGGCCGGGTCTACGATCCGTGCTGCGGCTCGTCTGGCATGTTCGTGCAGTCGATCGAATTCATTCGCGCTCACGCCACCGGTAACGGCAACAGCGGAAGAGCCAAGGCCGACATTAGCATCTACGGCCAAGAGTCGAACTACACGACGTGGCGGCTTGCGAGGATGAACCTCGCCATTCGGGGAATCGAAGGCCAAATCGCACACGGCGACAGCTTTCACAACGACCGACATCCGGACCTGAAGGCCGATTTCATCCTCGCCAACCCGCCGTTCAACGTCTCCGACTGGGGCGGCGAACGGCTTGCCGACGACAAACGCTGGCATTACGGAGCGCCGCCGAAGGGTAACGCCAACTTCGCGTGGGTACAGCACATGGTGCATCACTTGGCCCCCTCCGGAGTTGCCGGCTTCGTCTTAGCAAATGGGTCGATGTCGTCGAGCCAGTCAGGCGAGGGGAAGATCCGAGAAAGGTTGATCGAGGCGGACTTGGTGGATTGCATGGTCGCTCTGCCCGGGCAACTGTTCTACTCGACGCAGATTCCGGCATGCCTTTGGTTCCTAGCTCGTCGCCGACCCCGCCTCGGTGAGGTTCTGTTCATCGATGCCCGCAAGCTGGGCCGCATGGTCGATCGTACTCACCGCGAGCTAGGTGACGAGGACATCGCGCGCATCGCAACTACATACCGAAATTGGCGTGACGGTGCTGGGCCCTATGAGGATCTTGCCGGCTATTGCAAGAGCGCCCCGCTCAGCGAAGTGCGGCGGCACGGCCACGTGCTAACTCCGGGACGCTATGTCGGCGCGGAACCGCAGCCGGATGACGGCGAGCCGTTCGATGAGAAGATGAAGCGGCTAGTCGGCGAGTTACGTGTGCAGCAGGCCGAGGGCGCGAGGCTTGACGCCGCCATCGCGCAGAATCTGAAGACGTTGGGCTTCGGAGGCAGCGAGTGACCGTGTCGGACGAGAGTATCCGGCAACGACTGGAACTGGGCGAAGACAGTCGGTGGGAATTCAAACAGGTCGAGTTCGCAGGCAGTCGCCCAACCAACCCAGCGCGAGATGCTTTGGCGGACGAAATGATCGCGTTCGCCAACGCGAACGGCGGGGTGCTTCTGTTGGGCGTAGCCGACGACGGGCGTCTTCAAGGGATGTCGAAGGCGCAGTTGGCGGCGCTCAGCGACTTGATCGTAGAAATAAGCACTGACAGTATCGAACCCGCGCTGCGCATCGATGTCCACCATAGGGAACTTGATCGCAAGGCGTTCGTCATGGTCGAGGTGCCGCGAGGTGATTCGCTGCACGAGCGCCGCGGACGAAGTTGGATCCGGGTCGGCGCAAGCAAGCGTCCGTTGACTGGCGACGAGCGAATGCGCTTGGCACAGAGACGGGCGCAGGCCCGTTACCTTTGGTTCGACAGGCAGCCAGTTCCCGATACCGGTTTCGAGACGCTCAGCGAACGGCTATGGGGGCAGCTGCTGAGTGTTGCGGGGGCAACCGATCCGATACGCGGTCTGACGAACATGCGTCTCCTAGCCCGCGACGAGGCCGACGTGCTCCGCGCCACGGTAGCCGGATTGCTTCTTTGTGCCAAAACGCCCCAAGAGTGGCTGCCGCATGCAGCAATCACGGCGACGCACTACCGGGGTAGGGATCGCGCTTCGGAACAACTCGACGCGCAGGAGATTGACGGCCCGCTTCAGAGCCAGATCGCCGATGGAATGAAGTTTGTCGCCAGAAACATGCGGGTTGCTGCGCGCAAGTTACCAGCGCGGGAGAACATGCCGCAATACAGCACTGCTGCGGTCTTCGAAGCTCTGGTCAATGCCGTGGCGCATCGCGACTACTCGATCTCTGCGCGCCGGATCCGGCTCTCGATGTTCGCGGACCGGCTTGAGATCGATACGCCGGGCCAGCTCCCTAACGGGATGACGATCGCTAGCATGGATGCGAGCCAGGCAACACGCAACGAAGTCATCGCTTCGGTGTTCGGTAGGATCCCGGTCGGCGATGTGCCCGGCTCCGCGCATCGTGCGTTTCTGATGGAGCGCCGTGGCGACGGAGTCGCCATCATTCTCAAGGAGACGCAGGAAACAGCTGGAATGCCAGCGAAGTACAGCTTGGTGGGCGAGTCGAGTCTGGTACTGAGCGTTCCTGCGGCCAAACTTCAGCCCACACCTGCCGAGGCCACAGTCGCAGTGCATTCCGCAGGAGAGCCGCTGCCTGGAATCGATGTTGTCGCGCTCTTCCCGAACAAGACTTGGAGACAGGGCAAGACGGATGAAGCCGGTGAAGTGGCATTCGACCTACACAGCACGCATTTGCCGATGACCGTGTATGCCGCTGCGCCGGGGTTCGCTGCGGGGCTGCAGCACGATTGGATTCCGCAACAAGGAGGTCTAGTGCTTGCTCTTGAGCGCCTGCCGGCCGGCGGCTCGGCAATCTTCCTCTCAGATACCGGGCATCTCCCCGCCCTAACCGGGCGACTGAATCCTATACGAGACACTTCTGACAGGACGTACCTGTACGCGGACAACATCGCCATCGAACAGGGTCGGCAGCAACCGGTGCATTTTCGCCTCCGCAGACCAATACAACTCACGGACGCATTTGGGGTCGAGCTTTCGGTGACCATCGTGGACATCATCGGCCGCACTTCGTTGCTGGAGTATCGTTCCTCCCGGCCCATTGAGGAGAGCCGATGATCACCGCAGCCCAAAAATTGGGAAGGGCGGCACGGATGCCACGGCGAATTCGCAGCGGTCTTGGTGGAGGCGCCAACAACGGTCAGCGCTGGCGTCTTCGGTCGAGTGTGGGACTGATGCTTTCGAATTGCGGCAGAGCATGATCGACTACAGCAGATTCCGGTCGTCCTTGAAGCGCCTTGAGGAGCAGCACCGGAACTACCAGCGGGGGAATCCGCTGCTCTCGGAGTTGGATCGCGAGGGAATCGCGGAATCCGTCATCCAGCGATTCGAAACCTGTTACGACTGTTCGTGGAGAGTGCTGAAGAGATATCTGGTCGAGGAACTTGGCATCGCCGACCCACCCAACAGCCCCAAGCCGGTCTTTCGATTGGCATATGAGAACGGCTTGTTTGCAGCACCAGTTGCCCAATGGCTGCAACACGCTGACGCCCGCATCGGCACGGCCCATGATTACGACGGTCTGAAGGCCCAGGCGTGCCTTGCCGTGGTGCCGGTCTTCATCGACGACGCCATCCGGCTCTACCAATTGATGAGTAGTGAGCTGTGGAAGTAGAGCACGTCATAGACATCACTGCTGAAGAGCGCGAGACGGTTCTCTCGCTGCTTGAACAGCACCTTCCCGGGGCGGCTGCCTGGGTGTACGGGTCGCGTGCGAAATGGACGTCTCGGCCTCAATCGGACCTCGACCTTGTGGTGTTTCCGACATCCGAGCAGCGGAAGCGTGTCGGTGATTTGCGGGAGGCTTTCGAAGAAAGCAACCTGCCTTTTCGGGTGGATCTGTTCGTGTGGGACGAGGTTCCGGAACCGTTTCGCCCGCAGATCGAGGTGGAGCATCTTGTACTCGTTAGGGATGGCAGTCCCATGTCCCTCGATATTCTGCCCCCTGGCTGGGAGCGCTCAACGTTGGGAGCTGCCTGCGAGCGTGGCGGCGGCAACATCCAGACCGGGCCGTTTGGCAGCCAACTTCACGCTTCGGACTACCGACCCTTCGGCGTTCCATCGATCATGCCGCAGAACATCGGCGACAATCGCGTGATCGAGGACGGAATCGCCCGCATAGGAGAAGGTGACGCCCGGCGTTTGGCGCGCTACTTGGTCCGGCCTGGCGATATCGTGTATAGCCGCAGAGGCGATGTCGAAAGGAGAGCGCTAATCGGACACCGCGAGGATGGATGGCTGTGCGGAACCGGTTGCCTTCGCGTGCGCTTGGGCGAGAACGGTGTCAATTCGCAGTACGCCTCGTACTATTTGGGGCATCCCGTCGTTCGCGAGTGGATCGTACGCCATGCTCATGGCGCGACTATGCCGAACTTGAACACGGCTATCTTGTCCGCCTGCCCGTTCCTGATTCCGCCTCTTTCCGAACAACGTGCCATAGCTCACGTCCTCGGCACGCTGGACGACAAGATCGAACTGAACCGGCGGATGAATGAGACGCTGGAGGCGATGGCCCGTGCGCTGTTCAAGTCTTGGTTCGTAGATTTCGACCCGGTGCGGGCCAAGATGAAAGGCTGCGACCCGGGGCTGCCGAAGGAGGTCGCCAAACTGTTTCCCGACCGGCTGGTGAACTCGGAACTGGGCGGAATGCCGGAGGGTTGGACCGTAAGCACTCTTGGTGCCATAGCTACATCGCCACGGAAAGGGATAGATCCAAAGACAATCGACGCAAGCACGCCCTATTTTGGACTGGAGCACATTCCACGAAGATCTGTTGCTCTGGTTGATTGGGGAACGGCTGGGAGTGTTTCGAGCACTAAGTCTTCATTCGAGAAAGGCGACATTCTGTTTGGGAAGCTGCGTCCCTACTTCCACAAGGTTGGAATAGCTCCAGTCGACGGGATTTGTTCCACAGACATCTTGGTGCTCAAACCGCGAACGTCGATCTGGGCGGCGTTCGTCCTTGCATGCGCATCGTCGGCTGAATTTGTCAACTACACAAGCCAGACCGCGACGGGCACGAAGATGCCCCGGACGAGTTGGCAGATCATGAGCAGATACGAGCTGTGCCAGCCCACTGATCTTCTCGCCCAGGAGTTCCAGCAGGCTGTGACGCCAATGCACGAGCGCGTTGTGTCGAACATCTTTGGATCTCGCGTGCTTGGCGTTCTCCGGGACACGCTGCTACACAAGCTAGTCTCAGGTGAAGTGCGGGTGCGTGACGCAGAGGAGTTCGCCGCGAAAATCGCATGACGGATACTCTGCTCAGCATTCCGGATCAAAAGGAAGGACTGTCGCTGGTCTACGTCAAGGCCTTGGCGACACGGCTAGGCTTCATGACATCAGTACCGGAGCCAGACCGGGACAGTGTTGATCTGCGGATTCAGGCAGGCGGGCCGCGTCGCCCAGCTCTCGACCTGCAATTGAAGGCCACGGCCGATCTTGGCCTGCCGAAGGATGGCTTCCTGCCGTTTCGATTGCCCATCAAGAACTACAATGATCTTCGCTCAGACACGCAGACTCCTCGGCTGCTTGTTGTGCTCGAGCTGCCGGCAGAGGAGTCACGGTGGATGACCGTTACCGTCGAAGAACTGATTCTACGTCGTCGGGCCTACTGGTTGAGCTTGCAGCGAGGACATGAAGAGGTTGTCGGACAGGAAACCGTGACGGTTCGCATACCGGAAGACAATGTGTTTGATATCGAGGCCTTGCGAGCACTCATGGAACAGTCCCGGGCGGGGGAGATCTTATGAAGGTCAGCATTCGTGATAGGGACGCGCTGCTGGCTGTTTCCCCGGCGGCGCTCTCCGCCTACGCCCGTTCTGCCGGATGGCACCGCGAAGAGCCCTATCGACTTCATTCGGACATCTACGAAGGTGAGGGGCTACCCGAGATCATCGTTCCGCACACTGAGCAACTCGGTGACTACGCAAGCGTTGTGTCGACACTCATCGATACATTCGCAGCGGTTGCTGATCAGGACGAGATGACTATCTATCGCGATCTAGTGACCGCGGACCGCGATGTAGTCCGAGTCCGCGCCGTCGACCGCGACCACAGTGGGAGCCTGCCCGTCGATGTCGGAGCGGATCTAGTTTGTAGTTCACGTGACATCCTTCTTGCGGCAGCCTGTTCACTCGTCAATCCAAGACCGTTCTATCGACCGGGCGCGAACCGCGAGGCCGCCGACTACTTGGGCCGGGTACGACTTGGTCAGACCGATCAGGGGAGCTTTGTGGTGACGCTACTGAGTCCTGTTGTTCCGCCGCCGATTCAAATGCAGCTCGTGCCTCAGCTGTGTGCGAGCGACGATTCGTTCGAGCGCCGGGTAACGATACGGTTGACTGAAGCATTGGCGGGAGCGAGGCAAGCGACCGACGCCACGAACCGGGGAGATGCGAACGCGTTCCAAGTGTCCGTGGGGAACGGTGTAAGCGCTAATCTGTGCGACGCACTGGCGACATTGACAGAAACACTTCAGATGCTCGACATCAGCGTCGTCTGGGCACGGACCCATCCTCGTAGCGAACTGCGGACGGAGGTCCGATTCGCGGCTCATGACGGGCCCATCCTTCGCGCAGCAAGCCGAGCGCTTCGCAGCCGTGAAGCTCAACCGGGCGTGGTTCTCATCGGCCTAGTGCAGCGGCTGGCGCGCTCTGACGGCGAGACGGAAGGCACCGTGATATTACGGACATCTATAGATGGGCAAAACAAATCCGTCTCCGCCGTCCTTGCGCGAATCGACTATCACCGTGCCATTGAGGCTCACAAGCTGAAAGCGCCGGTCGTCATGCGGGGCGATCTGGAGAGGACGGGTCAACGCTGGCGCCTGCTCGGTCCGACTATCGAGGACGTCATCATGGACGACGAACCTCCGATGGGTAAGGACTCGCAAGATGGGCATTGACGTGGATCGGTTGATCCGGCCGCTACGCCGAGATGTCGATTGATCTCGCGTGACGCCGGCTCGGGAACCTCTCAAGATCGGCGCACCGCGCAAGAAGTCATGACATTCAATGAATCCACCGTGGAGGATGCCGCCCTTTCGTGGCTGGAAGGGGTTGGCTGGACAATCGCACACGGCCCCGACATCGCTCCCGAGATGCAAGGTGCGGAGCGCGACAACTACAGCGATGTCGTCTTGGCTGGGCGATTACGGTCCGTCCTCACACGGCTCAATCCCGACCTTCCAATCGACGCGGTCGATGATGCCCAGCGTAGGTTGATCGATCCTGCGGGAGCGACGCTCGAAGCCCGTAATCGCGCCTTCCACAGCATGGTCGTCGATGGCATCACGGTGGAGTATGCCGACACCGATGGCGCGATCCGAGGCGCGCAGGTGCGCGTGATCGACGTCGATACGCCGGAGACGAACGACTGGTTAGCGGTCAACCAGTTCACGGTCGTCGAGAACAAGCACCAGCGCCGACCTGACATCGTGCTGTTCGTCAACGGCCTGCCCTTGGTAGTCATCGAGCTGAAGAATCCCGTAGACGAGAGCGCTACGATCTGGTCGGCGTTCCAACAGTTCCAGACCTACAAGGCCGACATCCCGTCACTGTTTGCATTCAACGCTGCACTGATCGTGTCTGACGGCTTGGAGGCGCGTGTCGGCACGCTGACCGCCGGCCGGGAATGGTTCAAGCCATGGCGCACGATCGCCGGTGAGGGGCTGGCCGATCCGAGTCTGCCTCAGCTTCGAGTCCTGCTCGAAGGCGTGTGCTCCCCGCACAATCTGCTTGCGCTAGTCCGAGATTTCATCGTCTTCGAGGACGATGGCAGCGGAGCGCTGATCAAGAAGATGGCGGGATACCACCAATTCCACGCTGTGCGGACAGCAGTTGCCGAGACCCTGCGAGCGGCAGCCTTGCAGCAGGGGCTGGCGGACCAGAGCCATCAGGCCCGCTACGAATCAGGCCGCCGCGGGGGCGACGGCGGTGACCGACGCATCGGTGTCATCTGGCACACCCAGGGCTCGGGCAAGAGCCTGACTATGGCGTTCTACGCCGGGCGCATCGTCCGTGAGCGCGCCATGCAGAACCCCACGATTGTCGTGCTGACAGACCGCAACGACTTGGATGACCAATTGTTCACGACCTTCTCTCGCTGTGCTGACCTGCTGCGGCAGCCCCCCGTTCAGGCGGACAGCCGCAGCGACCTCCGGGCGAAACTTGCGGTCGTGTCCGGAGGGGTGGTATTCACGACGATCCAGAAGTTCTTCCCCGAGGAAAAGGGCGACCGACACCCGCTGTTGTCGGACCGGCGCAATATCGTGGTGATCGCCGATGAGGCGCATCGCAGCCAGTACGACTTCATCGACGGCTACGCCCGGCACATGCGGGATGCGCTGCCCAATGCTTCGTTCATCGGCTTTACCGGAACGCCGATCGAGCTGGCGGACGCGAACACACGGGCTGTCTTTGGCGACCACATCAGCGTATACGACATCCAGCGGGCCGTCGAGGACGGGGCGACCGTGCCGATCTACTACGAGAGTCGCCTCGCGAAGCTGACCCTCGACGAGGCCGAGAAACCCGATATCGATGCAGGATTCGAAGAAGTAACCGAAGGAGAGGAGGCTGACCGCCGAGAGAAGCTGAAGACGAAATGGGCGCAGCTCGAAGCCGTTGTTGGTGCCGAGAAGCGCGTCGCACTCGTAGCCCGTGACATCGTGGAGCATTTCGAGAGCCGCCAGAATGCACTGCAGGGCAAGGCGATGGTCGTCTGCATGAGTCGGCGGATCTGCATTGACCTATACCGTGAGTTGGTCCGCCTACGGCCCAAGTGGGATTGCGAGGACGACGAACTTGGTGCACTGAAGGTCGTGATGACGGGAAAGGCATCGGACCCGCTCGAATGGCAGCCCCATATCCGCAACAAGCCACGGCGCGAAGCGCTCGCAAAACGCTTTCGGGACTCCTCCGACCCGCTCCGGATCGTGTTGGTCCGTGACATGTGGCTCACGGGCTTCGACGCCCCGAGCCTGCACACGATGTACGTGGACAAGCCAATGCGCGGCCATGGGCTAATGCAGGCCATCGCACGGGTCAACCGGGTGTTCCGGGACAAACCGGGGGGACTTGTTGTTGACTACCTTGGCTTGGCACACGAATTGAAGCGGGCGCTGGCCACCTACACCGAAAGCGGGGGCCGGGGCGAGACCGCGCTAGACCAAGACCAAGCAGTCCGGGTAATGCAGGAGAAATACGAGATCTGCTGTGGACTCTTCCACGGATTCGACCGGTCCGTATGGGCGAACGGCTCACCAGCGCAGCGCCTCCACCTGCTGCCGGCGGCTCTGGAGTATGTCCTCGCACAGGAGGACGGCAAGGCGCGCTGCTTGCAGGTCGTGCAAGAGCTGTCACAGGCGTTCGCGCTGGCGGTACCGCATCCGGAAGCAATCCGCATCCGTGACGATCTGTCCCTCTTTCAGCATGTGAGGGCTGCCCTGTTGAAGCGTGACCGCCCAGACGCGAAACCTGAGGAGGATCTGGATCATGCTGTGCGGCAGATCGTCTCTCGAGCCGTGGCCGAGGACGGGGTGCTCGATATATTCGCTGCGGCCGGGCTCAGGAAACCAGATGTGTCGATCCTTTCCGAGGAATTCCTGCTTGAGGTGCGTGGCATGCGCCAGCGAAACCTTGCCGTCGAACTGCTCGCGAAGCTGTTGAAGAGCGAGTTATCGACGACGCGGCAGAAAAACGTGGTCCAAGCCCGTTCGTTCGCCGAAATGTTGGAGCAGACCATCCGCCGCTACCAGAACCGCGCGGTCGAGGCGGCACAGGTGATCGAGGAGTTGATCTCCTTGGCTCGCGAGCTGCGCGAGGCAAGCGCCCGGGGCGAGTCGCTGGGACTCGCAGAAGACGAGCTGGCGTTTTATGACGCTCTCGGTGTCAACGACAGCGCGGTCCAAGTGCTCGGAGACGAGACGCTTCGCGACATTGCCCGAGAACTGGTCGAGACCGTGCGGAGCAATGTGACCATCGATTGGACGCTGCGTGAGAATGTCCGCGCTAAGCTTCGCGTTCGCGTCAAGCGCGTGCTGCGCAACCACGGCTATCCGCCGGATAGGCAAGAATCGGCAACCAAAACGGTGTTAGAGCAGGCCGAGGTGCTGTCGGCCGCGTGGGTGGCATAAGCACCCCCCGGGGCGAGCCGACCTCCAAGTCGCAGGCGTCTGGAACCTCCCAACGGAACTGTGCCCAGACCCGCCCGGACTTCCCAGATGACCGGTAACGCACCTGCCAGCCTTGCGGCACTGCGAGACGGGGCAGACGCATCGACCTCCACCTCAAGTTGGCTCGCGCAGTGCTGCAGAAGTGAGCGATTGATCTGGTCCGAACGTCTGTATGCTTCCAGAAGGCGAAGAGTCCATCTGTAGCTAAACTGATATTCACGAACGACTTACCACGAGGCTTGGTGCGAGCCGTCGAACTAGATCCCTGCCATGATCCGCACCAAACAGGTCAACGCTTTGCGGCCGCTTGACAGGATCCACAGTCGCGCTACAGATCACGACCACTCTGCTCAGGAGCCTCGGCCAGATGCATTGCCCCGCTTGCACCCCCGACGAACGCGCGTCCGACGTGGTCACAGCTCCTGCCACTCGCGCCAAAGCTGGTAGGCCGAGGAGAAACGACGGCGGGCGAGCGCTACCAGCGCGGCGGTTCGGAGCGATTCCTTGGAAGGGTGCAGGTAGAGTGCCCGGTCGCTGTAGCCCAGTGCAGCAACGATGTCTTGGCGCGCCAATGCCAGCTCGGCCTCGTGACGGCAGCCGGCCGCCTCGCGCTCTACGGCGAGGATGTCCTCGAGTCGCGTCCCGCATCGGTAGCATTTCGTCCCGGACTTGTACGGCGCCCGGCAAGTTGGACAGTTCGTCACGGTCTACTCAATGAAGAACAGGATCTCGGACAGCTCTCCTGCCACTTGATCTGCCTTCTCGTCATCTCCTCGCTGAACGGCGCTCTCCAACGCCTTCATCAGGCGCTTGATCTCGGCGAGATCCTCGGCTGGAGCCTTCTCTAGCACAGCCTTTACCCTCTCCAGCAGCAGCTCGCCTGCTACGTCCGCAGTCGCCTGGTCCGGGCCGTCTTCCAGATCGAGCTCCAGCACGTTGTCATCGGGCCTAGCGGCGAGCGCGTCCTCGATCCTTCCACTGATCTGCTTTCCGGTGACCCTCTCTCGTGCGGAGATGTCAAGGATCCCGTCGACGTTCAGCGAATAGCTGACCACGATCCCGTCCTCGTAAGCGTTCTCGTTCTTGTTCAGCCCGTCGAACCTGAACCCTCCAATCCGTGTGTTGTTGCGGGTGTCGGGATCTTCACCTTGGAAGACTTCGACTTGGGCGCTTTCTTGGTCCGGCGTGATCGAGAAGAACACATCACTCTTCGTGACTGGCAGCTTGGAATTGCGCGGGATTATCGGCGTGTAGTGGTGAAACGAGAGCAATCCGTCCAAGTCCCCCCGCGTTCTGATACCGAAGGTATACGGAGTGATGTCGACTAGGACGCTGCCAACGTCCTCGCCAGCTTCCATTCCAGCCTGTATCGCCGCTCCGAGGGCGACGCAGCGATCTGGGTCCACCTCCCCGTGGGGAGCCATTCCGAGGCGTTCTTGTAGCAGGCGCGACACGAGCGGAATGCGCGTGGAGCCGCCGACAAGCAAGACGCGACCCAAATCCCCGGCCCGCACTTGCGCGTCATTCAGAGACCTTGTGACCTCGTCCAGACTGCCCTGCAGCAGTTCTTGGATATCGTCTTCGAAGTCAGAACGACGCAGTTCGTAGGACAGGTTCAGCGGTGCCCGGCCCGATCCCTTCAGATTGTCCTCCTCGATCACGGCGAACGGTGCCGTGGACAGCTTCTTCTTAGCGGCCTCGGCGGCGTGCCGCAGCCTCGCCTGCACGGTCCGGTCGCTCCGGTGCGAATCGTCCTTCGTCTCCTCATCGAGGTACAGGTTGAGGCGCTCAACTATCAGGGCGTCAAAGTCGTCCCCGCCGAGGTGGTTGTTGCCGGCGGTTGCCAAGACCTCGACCACACCCTGCTCGATGGACACAACCGAGACATCGAACGTGCCACCGCCCAAGTCGTAGACAAGGATTTTCGATGCCTCGCTCGAATCGGATTCGTAGGCCAGCGAGGCGGCCGTGGGCTCGTTGAGTATCCGCTCCACCTTCAGACCTGCGAGTTCGCCTGCCTTGCGAGTCGCCTTCCGCTGGGCGTCGTTGAAGTATGCAGGCACGGTGATGATTGCCCGTGAGATGTCACGCCGCAAGGTAGCCCGTGCGCGGGAGACCAACTCCCCGAGAATGTAAGAGGAGATCCTTTCAGGCGTGTAGTCGGTCTCCCCGAGCCTTACGATCTCATCTGAGCCCATCTTTCGCTTGATAGAAAGGACTGTCCGGTCGGGGAATAGTACTGCTTGGTTCCGAGCCGGGCTGCCGACGACAATCCGACCCTCACTATCCAAGCCCACGCAGGACGGAACGAGGCCGTCATCTCCCCCCTCAAGAACTTCGGGCAGGCCGCGCCGAATCACCGCAATGGACGAGTTGGTCGTTCCTAGGTCGATTCCCACGACGAGATCGCTAGTCATCGGTGTCCCCTCGCTGGTTGCACATGTTCACAATAACCTCCGCAGTGCGCAAGACCTTCGTCCGCAGGAGGAACCCCCCGCGAACTTCCTCCACTACAGTTCCGTCACGCACCTCCGGATCCTTGCACGTGCCCACGGCACTCATCGTAGACGCGTCGAACGGCATCCCGACAGTGTCGAGCCGCGACACCCCGTGATCCTCCAGCGTACGGTCAAACTTTCGCAGGACGAGATCCAAGGTCGATGCAATGCTGGCAGGATCGGCGTCCGCCGATGCCCGCAGGCCCTCAGGCGAAATCAGCCCTTGCGCCAGCACTTGCGTCCGTTCGAGAGAGTCGCGAATTTCCAGGAAGCTAGTGATCACGGAGAGCGCCTCCAGCCCTTCGCCCTGCCTGGCGACTGCCCCGTTAGCTGCGGCTGTTTGATCGCGCAGTTGGGCTCCCAGTTCGGCGACTGCGGCCACCGCCGAGTCTAGCCCAACAGCGGATTTTTTCTGCGTCCGGTTTTGTAGGGCTACTTCTTGGCGTAGGGCCGCAACTTCCGAGTACAGGTCCGCCAGGCCGCGGCGCTTCTCCGGGCTCGGCGCAGGATCGGCAGGAGTCGACGCCAAGTCCTTCAGCCACGCGGCGAAGTCAGCTAGTATCGCGATCTTCCAGTCACTCTCGGAATCTTGCATGCTCACTTATCTTCCGCAGCACAGATCTCGCGCAGCCCCGGAGGCTTCCAAGCCCAATTCGCGGCCCGCTCCAAGTCCGCCAAGGCATCTTCGAAGGAATCGCACTGCACCGGACCGGACAACTCCGATTGGACCCTCGTTACTCTGTCCTTCAGCATGCCGTAAGCGTTGGCAACCAGCTTGAACCCGTCAGGATCCCTACTCGGAGGATGGGCCCGCACGAGTTCGAGATAGCGCTGGCGGATTTCGGCGTCGTCCGCGTCGCACCGAAGGCCGAAGATGACATGTGGGCAGATCATGTCCAGACCTCCCGCAAGTTAACGGTGAGGTCCCGACCGCGACGATTGGCATGGCATGCCCTCGCCACGTTTGGCGTTGCATGTTCTAGAACAGGTCCCATTGGCTGTCCAGCAGATCGAATTCAAATTGCTTGAGCGCAAGCGCCAGCGTCGGCACGAATCGCGCTGCCACAGGAACCGAAAGTTGCTCGGCAGCGGCACGAACCGGCTTGATCTCGTTACTTGGAATCGAGTCGATCAGCTTGCGGAAGCGACTAGCTCCTACTTCCTCGCCAAGCAGATACTTCACAGTCGCAGAGTACAACAGCAGGATGCGCTGGTACGTTTTGTTCTGGGCTCGTGTCAAGCGGCGAGCTAGTTCCCTGCGCAGCACCTCTAGATTTGCGAATTCCACCGCCGCAGGAAATATCCGAAGGGCGTCGCGATCCGGGACTGCCCGCAGCACCCTATCCCAGAGATCGTCGAGAAGCAGTGACACTATCTTTGTTCCCGCCACGTTGTTGAACGCAATCGGCATCGGCTCCACAACGTCAGCGAGATCCGCAGGTGCAGTCTTGCAGGTGTCAAGAATAGCCTCGTGGAACAACTTCAAGAGCTTGTAGTTGTCCTTGGGGCGTATGGGGACCGGCAAGTCGATCAACTGAATTGCGTTCCAGACGATACATGCCGCTTTAGCGCGTGCTGACGGAGATGCGCCGTCTAGCGTACGCTCGTACGCGGCTAGGAGGCTGCGCCCCTTCGCTTCCGCGGACGAGGCGATTGCCTTCCATGCCAGCACAATGGGCTCCGACCTAGGGCTCACGACGGACTCTGCGTTGGACAGGTCACGTAGCGCTAGGGCGAGCCGCCCACCCTGCAGGTTCCGCTTTGCAGCCAACAACGACGCAGCTACCATCAATTCGCTCACGCGACGGTCGTGGCTAGCGTAGCCGCGGGCCTTTTCCAGGGCGGCCTCAGCCTTTCGATAGGCGTTGCTGCCAAGCCGGAGCTCTGCTAGGGCGATCCACGGACCCGGATCTCCGGGAACGGACTCGGCATAGTGCTCGTAGGCAGAGATCAGCTCCGCGTTCTTCCTTGGGAAGCGGCTCTCCAGCAACGCGACCAGTTGCTTGTGGGCAGCCGCGTTCGCCGGATCCTCGGCCACGCTGCGCCGCAGCAGGTCTATGGCAGCGGACCGGACGCTCCGGGCGTACTTGTCGACCGATTCGAAGTTGAAGTCGCCCAAGATCTGACAGATGTCCTCTGCGGCGCTGTAGGTCAGTATCCAATCGCCGGAAGAATGAACCACTTCGGCCAGCTTGGCTAGGATCTTCGCCCGCGCAACGCGACGGTCTGAGTCGTCCGGGAAGGCCTGCTTGATCGCGTAGAATAGCTCGGCGATGTCCGTCAAGTAGTCGAGAGACCCCTGACGCTTGAATAGCGATTGACAATAGACTAGGAACTCGACGCGCTCTGTTTCGCGCTCTGAAACGCCTCTCGAAATAGCGTTCCAGTAGGCATCCTCATCAAGTTGGCCTGCCTCGACTGCCAGGTAGAGAGCTCGGATGAGCCTCAGTCTCGTCACGGAGGGACTGTGGGCGTCGACAGCCTTGGCGAAGTCCCGGATCGCTCGTCCTAGTTGCGCCGTTTTGGCCCCTTCCACCGCCCGGCGCACGACCTGAGCGCGCTTAGAGATCGAGCGTCTGCCGACGCCCAGCAACCTCTCCATGTCGCTCCTTGCGGCCATACCCTCTGCTGCTCCTGGCTTGGCGTTGGCTCGAAGCACCCTGGTCGCGGACCGGAGAGGGAAGTCGGATGGCAGGCCCTTAAGCGCTTTCGCGACCGCTGGCAAGTCCCCCTGAATGTGCGCAGCCATCGCGACGCTGAATGCCCTCCAGTGGCGGAAGGCGGACTCTGGGGACAACGGCACCAAGACTCGAGAGCCGGTCTCCCAATCGCCGTGGTCCAGAGTCTCGCTCGCCGTCGCCATGAGACTCGCGTCGGCTCGGAACTGGCAGCCTTCGGGAAACGCGTCGAGCTGGTCCCAGCATCGGTTCAGAACTAGGTGATGGGCGAGCATCACCTCGGCGTCGGGCACGGGAGGGTTGGACCGCAGGTACCGCGCATAGGCGGGCAGACGCGATTCGGCAGGCTGGGTGTGAAGGAATGGCAGGATGTCGTCTGCTGTCGGGTCCCGATCACCACCGGCGGATCCATGCATCGCCGCGTTCTTCCGGGCGGACTCGGCTTCCTCCCTCAAGCCGCGCGCCTCGAGTTCCTCGGCCCGCGCCACGTAGGCACGGTGAAACAACTGGTCCAGATGCTCGGTCGGCACCCCCTTGAACTGTGCGAGGCGGAGCGAGTCTAGGGCCTGCTTGGCATTACCCGCCGCAAGGCGAAGCCCGGCATGCCGGATCAGTTCCTCCTTGGTCTGCGGGCCGTCCTTTCGCTTGCGATTTGGCCTTGCCATTTTCGGATGTGGTCGCAGGCGCGATGCCTGCTCGCCGGCGAGGGGCCATGTGGATGCAGGGCCCTCCGCCCGGACCCCATTGGCAGGCCGTGCCTCTCAGGATAGTGTGGCACGGCCGGTCCCCAAAGCACACTACTGCTGTGAACTGGAGGCCCGAGCCTGAGCGTGCGGCGAGGGATCCGTCGCCCGGCTGAGGAGCGGCCCGCAAGCACGACATCGTTTCCACAGCATCCCTGCGAAGTCCCCTGCCTTCCGGCAGGATCCGATTGTCGGATGTGATCGGTGCCTCCGGCAAGCGAGTGGGCAGCCAATGCTAGAACGGTCTGCCATCGGACAATTTCCTCCCAGGGACTGGCGAACGTGCCCCACCGCCCAGCCTTCGACGGCGCGTACTCACGACCGCCAGCCAACCGGTCTGCGGCTTTCTCTCCCTGTTGGTCGATCTGGCCATGCCTGCTAGCTTGAATCCAGCCCCAAGGCGGCGGTGGTCCGTTAGGGATGCTCTCACGACGCACGGCATTGCAGCGCGAGGAGGCCGCTCCGTCGCGGAATCCGCGAATCGGGAACTCGTGTAATCGATAGGAGAAACCGAGATCCTTTGCAGGTTTCGCAGGATTCGATAATTCTGTCCGAGCCAGCGCTTCCAGCGGCGCGATCAACACGACCATCGAGGCCAGCGCGGTCCGAAACGCATCCTGGCTCGTCACGCCTCCTCTCCCACCGCTTCCTCCCTTGGATCGGGAAAGAGGCCGAGATCGATGCCGGGCTGCACGTCCCCTCGATCCGCCGCATCGAATGCCGCGGCCGCCGCGCGCCTCTGGACCCGCTCCTTGATCGTGCCGCTGTACCGGGCACAAACGCTTGGCCGGAGAATCTCTCCGCAGCGGCCTTCTCGCGCCGCTCTTGATCCTCGGCGGCTTGATCGCGCTTCTCTTTTGCTTCGCCATGCAGCAATACCCCCATGCATGCGCGCCAGTTTGGATGGATCCGTTGTCTCTTGATACTCTGCCCACGCATCCGCCGCTGCCAGCGGTAACGGCTTCGCTTTCGCCAGTTCGGAGCTGGGATTGTCGCCCCACCGCTCCGCCATCGCGCCCAGCAACTCCTCTGGCGGATTCGGCGGAGGTGTGGATCCCCAGCTCAGCGATCCACACGGGTCGCGAACGATGGTGTATCCGGTCTCGCCGAACTCGTCCCGCTCGATCAGGCCCGTACGATCTCGATCAGATCTTGGACCGTTCGGATCGCCAGCCTCTCGGAAGCCAGCGACATTCGGAATTCATCATCGCCAACCTGCGCTTACCGGAAATCCAGACCGTGGCGATACAGATGCGCGACCAGATCGTCCGTAGTGCCGTCGGACGCATTGATCTGGCGATCCTCGCTATCCAGCCAGACCTTCCACTTCTCGGCGACCAGGCGAATGTGCATTCGATCGCACCGTGCCGGATTCCGTTCCGGTACAATCTGCCATGCGTGGCAGACAACGACCAAGCCTCCGAGGACTCCGCGAAGGAGCGATTCCACGACACGGATCGATCATTCCGCGTGTATAGACTGAGCGGGCTCATCCTCGAGCACCGCCACGACGAGCCGTCGATCGGCACCCTGCCGGACGGGACGCGCCTAACTCAGGAGGACGGCGAGAGCGCCGTCGACTTCTTGGATCGATGCGAGGGGCAGATCGTCACCGAGTCTGTCTTCGTGCGGGACGGCGATATTCGATAGGAGATTTCCACACGGCAAAGAGTTGGGATTGGTGAAGGTCTCGCCCTCCGTTGCCGTTGCAGTACGAGTTCAAGGCCAGCCTATGGCCGTTGACGCCAAGCCGAGTGCGGCGCTTGCCACGACAATCCAAGCCACCGGCCACCTCGCGACGAACAGTGCCACAGCCGCAGCCATCGCAATAGCGAGCGCGAAGCCGGATGAGATAGCTGCGTTCGCTAGGTCGATCGCGACCACCGCCATCAGCCCGACCGCCGACGCGTTCACGGCGTTCAGGAAGGCTGCGCTTGTGGGAGACTTGCGGAGGCGGCGCACCAGCGGGTTCAAGATCCACACGAACACGAATGCGGGCAGGAAAATGCAAAGCGTGGCTACCGCCGCGCCAGCGGGGCCACCAATCAAGAAGCCGAGAAACGTTGCCGTAGTGAGCACTGGCCCAGGGGTGAACTGGCCAGCGGCTATTGCATCGAGGAGTTGTTGGCGAGTCACCCAGCCGTAGTCATCAATCAGACCACCCTCTAGAAACGCGATCAGGACGTATCCGGAACCGTAGAGCACAGAGCCGACTTTGACGAAGAACAGCCCGAGCTTGGCAAGATCCGCCGACTCTCCACCCGCTGCCAGCAGAGCGCGGGTCGGCAGGCAGAGCGCCGCCACCATTGAGATTGCCGAGGTCAGCAGGTGCGGAACGCGCAGGCACAGCATGCCCACGATGCTGCCGATCACTAGCGCGGGCACCTCGCCGACGCCTAGCCAAACCAGCCCGGCGACGCCGCCGGCGATTGCTCCCAGCCGCCAGTCCGTGACGGCCTTTCGGCCAAGCTTCCAGATCGCCCCCAAGATGACAACTATGACCGCGGGCCGGATACTCGCCAGCACAGGGTCGGCCCCAGGAAGAGTGCCGAATTGGAGATAGCACCAAGCGAGCACGCCGGTGAGCAGAGCAGCCGGCAAGACGAAGGATGTGCCCGCCACGAACAGTCCCGGCGCACCCGCGCGTTCATAGCCGAGATGCATCGTCATCTCGGTGGAGTTAGGGCCCGGAATCAGGTTCGTCGCGCCCATCAGGTCGAGGAAGCGCTGCCTCGACAGCCAGCCTCGCCGCGAGACGAACTCGTCCTCCAGCAGCGCCAAGTGGGCTGCAGGCCCGCCAAATGCGATCAATCCCACGCGCAGGAACGCCAGCGATATCTCCGCCAAGCGCCCCATTCGATGCCCATCCGCCAAGATATTCCAAGCTCCGACGCGGCAGTATCTACGGGGCAATCATCAGATCTGAGCACAGCGCCCCGGCCGGCCATGAGGAGCTGTCGCGGGCCTGTCCGAGCTATTGATTGCCGGTTTCATAAGGGTATCCCAACGGCTCTCCCGTTCGGCCCGTGAATTCGCCGGAGGCCGACCGGCTGAATCTGCTCCGTGGCCGACGCCGGTGCCACGTCTTCGGCAGTCGCGCACGCGCTACACTCGCAGGAGATGTCTGAGTCCATCACGAACCGGGATATTGCGAGCATTCTGCATCCATTCACCAATCCGGCGAGTCACGAGCGTGAAGGCGCCTTGGTCATCACGAAGGGCGACGGAGTCTGGGTTTACGACGAGGGCGGAAAAGCCTACTTGGAGGCGGCCTCCGGGCTGTGGTGCGCGTCCTTGGGATTCAACGAGCCGCGCTTGGCCGAGGCCGCGGCTAGGCAGTTCAAGACGCTACCCTTCATGCACCTGTTCGGCTCGCGCAGCCACTCTCCGGCGATTGAGCTGGCCGAGCGGATTCTGAAGCTCGCACCGGTGCCGATGTCGAAGGTCTTCTTTGCCAATTCCGGCTCGGAGGCGGCTGACACCGTCGTCAAGATCGTCTGGTTCTTCAGCAACGCTCTCGGACGGCCGGAGAAGAAGAAGATCATCGCCCGCCGCGACGGCTTCCACGGCTCCACGGTCGCCGCTGCGAGCCTGACCGGCATCTTCCGCAATCACCGCAAGTTCGACCTGCCGATCCCGAACGTCATCCACGCGTCCCGCCCGCACTACTATCGCGGCGCCCGTCCCGGCGAGTCCGAGGAAGCCTACGCTTCTCGCCTCGCGAGCGAGCTAGACCAGCAGATTCTCTCCGAACGCCCCGAAACCGTCGCGGCGATGATTGCCGAGCCCGTGATGGGTGCCGGCGGCGTGCTCGTGCCCCCGGCCGGATACTTCGAGAAGATCCAGCGTGTCACCGACAAGTACGAGATGCTGTTCATCGCCGACGAAGTGATCTGCGGTTTCGGGCGGACGGGAAGCCTGTGGGGCTCGCAGACGTTCGGCATCAGGCCCGACATCTTCACGGCGGCCAAGCAGCTCTCCGCGGCGTATGCGCCGATTTCTGCCGTGGTGGTCAACCAGCGGGTCTACGACGTGCTCCGGCAGGGCAGCGACGAGATCGGGACGTTCGCGCACGGCTTCACGTACAGCGGCCATCCCGTCAGCACGGCAGTGGCGCTGGAGTGCCTCAAGATCTACGAGGAAATGGATGTGGTCGGTCGCGTGCGCCGGCTTGCCCCGAGGCTGCAGCAGGGCCTGCGGGACCGCTACGCGGACCACCCCATGGTCGGCGAGATTCGCGGCGTCGGCCTGATGGCGGCCGTGGAGTTGGTGCGCGACAAGTCGACTAGGCAGCCCTTCGATCCGGCACTTGGGGTCGGGATGTACTGCATGGAAAGGGCCGTGGAGCGTGGCGTGATCCTTCGTGCGCTCGGGGACGCGATCGCTTTCTCGCCTCCGCTGATCGTCAGCGAGTCCGAGATCGACCTGAGCTTGGATCGCTTTGGCGAGGCGCTTGCGGACACGGCCGAGTGGCTGCGGGGGCGCTAGGCGCCCACGCCGGGCATCCGCATCCGTCGACGCCAGCGCCCCCGGGGCCTGTTTGCGGAATCGTTCACGATACCGGTCGGCGCTTGAGTTTAGGACGCTCGTCCTGATCGTTTGCCGGGTCGTCTTCGATATCGGAGGGCAGGATCGGCTCGTCGCTCGCCCTGCGGCGCAGGGTCGGCCGGTTGGGGTCACGCTCGACTGGCTTGCGCCTCGCGTTCAGCTTTGCCAGGCGATCCTTGATGTCATCGAACTCGCTGCTGCTGACAGCGTATTCCGGCTGTTCCGGCAACAGCTGGTCGATCGTCTTCTGCACCTCTTTGATGCGGCTCTTCGTGAGCGGGTGGGATCTGAACGCCTTGGCGATCGCGTTCTTGTTCTTCTTCTGCATCGCCTTGAGCCGCTCGAAGAACTGCACCATCGCGGTCGGGTCATACCCCGCCTTGTACATGTACTGGACTCCGAGGAAATCGGCTTGGTGCTCAAACTCCCGCGAGAACTTCAGCATCGTCATGGGAATCGCGAAGTTGGCCGCCTGCTGGATGCCGTAGCCCGCCCAGCCGCCGATAAACAGCAGCGGGATGCTGGCGTATTGGACCAGTTGTGCCCGCGTCGCGCTGCGCGTGCCGTGGCGCGCCGCCACGTGCGCGATCTCGTGCGCCATCACGCCTGCCAGTTCGGCCTCGTCCTGCGCCAGCTCGATCAGGCCGGTGTTGACAAAGAAGTAGCCCCCGGGCAGCGCGAACGCGTTGACCTCGTCGGAATCGATCACCTTGATGGTGAACGGCACCTTGGCGTCGGAGTTGTTGACGATATTCTGGCCGATGCGGTTGACGTACTCGGCGATCACTGGGTCATCGACGATCTTGGCATTCCTCTCGACGTCGGCAGCCAGCCGCTTGCCGAGCTGGATCTCCTTCTCGAGGCTGTAGAAGTTCACCGCCTTGCCGACGCCGCGGTCGCCGATCTTCGAGACGTCCTCCTTGTCGTTCTTGGGCTGGCGCTTGCTCTCTGACTCAGGTCGGCCCACCTCGGCCGGGCAGAGGCCGGCCGCTAGCAGCAACACCGCTATGGGGAAACAAGCCTTGGAGAATCTGCGCTTCATCGTGGTCCTCGTTCTGGGCAGCTCGTCTGCCTCTTCCTGTGTCAGGTCAGACGGGCGGGGGCAAGGCAGCGTTGCAGCGGCCAGACTTTTGTCGCCGGCTTTACAATGCGAATTGGGTCGGCTGATGCTTCCGCGCTTGGTGACAGCGATCATTTCGGCGGCCTTGGCGTTGGGCGCGACCGACGGTGCCGAGGACCTGCGCAAGATCCGCTCCCTCGAATTGGACCCGGAGCGCTGCTACCGCGTGCGGGACGTCTACTTGGAGCGCGAGGACGTCAAGCTCTACTTCACGGACGGACATCTGATCTTCGCCAAGCCCGTGCTGGGCAGGACGATCGCGGCGCTGTTCCTGGCTACCTCGCAGACCGATGTCGGCGAGGTTCTGGTGATCCCGCCACTGCCGTCCGAGCGTCAGTCGATGGCGCGGTTTCTGGACGAGACGATTCTCAACGAGAAGTTCCGCAACGCCATGATGTTCTTCACCGACGACACGCCGGCGGCGCTCGACGCGGCGATCAAGAATTCGGCCGCCTACAGCCTCGATGCCGAGGCGGGCGCGCGCATAGCGCCCAGATGGTCCTTCGTCCTGCGGAATCTGCTCGAAGGATCGGCATTGCGGGTGCTCACCGATCTGTACTCGGAGCAGGCGGCCCCGGCGGGTTTCTTCGTCGCTGCGGTACGCGGCAACACGCTCGGGCGATTCGACGTAGTGGTGGACCACACCCTGCCGCAACAGGTCGTGGCCGGCCAGCTGGTGCGCTCCCAGGGCCGCGACTACTACGAAGTCTGGAGCCGCTTCGAAGGCCGCGCCGTGCGTTCCGGCCTGAGGCAGCCCCAGCCCCAGCCTGCCAGACTGGACGACTACCGCATTGCAGCGCGACTCGGCGCCGACCTGCACATGCAGGTGAAGGCCGAGGCAACGCTGGCCCTCGACGAGCCGGCAGCCCGCGCCCTGAGCTTCGAGATTTCGGACAAGCTCGCGTTGAGCGCGGTCAGGATCGCCCGCGAGCCGGTCGAGTTCCTGCAGCAGTCCCAGACCGTGCCCAGGCATCGCCGCAGCGTGGACAACGCCCTCGCCGTCGTGCTGTTGCCGGACTCGCTTGCGAACGCCGGCCGCTATCCCATCGAATTCGAGTACGGGGGCAAGGTGGTGTCCGATGCAGGATCAGGCGTCTACTACGTTGGGGACCGCGGCAACTGGTACCCGCGCGTCGGGTGGGACTACAGCAATTTCGAGCTGACGTTCCGCTACCCGGCCAACCTCGACCTCGTGGCGACCGGCGAGCGCGTCGAGCACGTCACCGACGGTGGCATGAAGACTTCGCGCTTTGTCAGCGGAAAGCCAATCCGCCTGGCTGGATTCAATCTTGGCAACTACGTGTCGGCCAGTCGAGCAGTCGACGGGTATCGCGTCGAGGTGCGCGCGACGAAGAGCGTCGAACGGCGCTTGCAGCCGCCACGCACGCCGGTCATCATGCCGGCGCCGGTACTGCCCGGTCGTCGCCGCCGACAGGCCGCGCCGCCAGTCGTGGTGCTGCCCCAGCTGCCTAAAGCCGATCCCTCCGAAGACATCGAGCGGATCGCTGACGAGAGTGCCGACGCGTTCCGCTACTTCCTTGGGCTCTTCGGCGAGCCGGCCATGCCAGTGACGGTGGTGTCGCCCGTGCCGGGGGGCTTCGGCCAAGGCTTCCCCGGCTTGGTCTACGCCTCCACCCTGAGCTACTTCGAGAGGGGCGACCGCCCGCTGCGGGACCTCTCCGGGAATGCGCAGCGGTTCTTTGCAGATCTCATGCGGCCGCACGAGATCGCCCATCAGTGGTGGGGCAACGTGGTGACATCGCAGATGGATCGCGACGCTTGGATCATGGAAGGTCTGGCCACCTATTCCTCCTTGCTGTGGATCGAGCAGCGCAAGGGGATCGCCGAGCGCAACCAGGCGCTCGCCGCCTTCCGGCAGAATCTCCTGCGCAGGGTGGACGGCAAGACCGTAGAAAGCGCCGGCCCGATCATACTTGGGCGGCGCCTCCGGACGTCGAAGCTGCCCGAAGCCTACCGTGTCATCGTGTACGAGAAGGGTGCTTGGATCCTGCACATGCTGCGCGGCATCATCGGGGACGAGAGCTTCTTCGCGATGCTGCGCCAGCTCTGCGAGCAGCGCGCGGGCGAGCCGGTGACCACCGAGCAGTTTCAAGCGCTGGCCGCGAGATTCGTGCCCGACGGCTACGGCGACCCGGGCCTGCGCGACTTCTTCGATCAATGGGTCCACGGAACGGGCATCCCGCGCTTGGCGGTCGAATGGGACCAGACCGCCAGCGGCGGCCGTCATCGATTCGAGATGAGCATCACCCAGACCGGGGTTCCCGAGTACTTCCCGCTGCGGGTGCCGGTGGAGGTGCATACCTTGCCGGGCCGTTCGCTGGTCAAGACAGTCAGCGTGGGGGACGGCGGGGATCCGTCAAGCGTCTCCATTGTGCTGCGGAATCCAGCCTCTCGGGTCGCGATCGACCCGCAGGCATCGCTGCTGGCAGAGACGCCTTGACGGCGTCCGAAGTCGCGATCCGGCGAAAAAGCGCGCCAGCTCTGTCGCGTCCAAGAGCGGCAGGGAGGGTAGCGGGACAGGCGGCACACGCCCAGCGCCTGACGCCAGCGGGCGGCGCTGGACCCGCCCCAGTTCGTTGTCAGCGCACACGCAATTGTGATGGGATGTAAACTAACGGCGATCCTGACGTGAGCAGCGTGGCGCGGCGGCATGTAGGTTTGGCATCGTCAGCGGACTTTCCTGCGAGGCTCTGGAGAGGGAACGCCTGATTCAGCGTGATTACCATGGACGGTCGTTTGCGGAGTTTGCGGAATAGTCCGATTTTGCGAGCCTATCGGAGCAAGCTGGGCGCGAGCCAGGACCTGCGCTCTGTCCTGCTGATCGCCGCCTGCTGTCTGACACTCGCCATCTTGGCAACGGTGCAACTCCGGTGGATCAAGCAGGCCAATGATACTCGGCGTGAGCAAGTGATGGCATCGGTGCGCTTCTCGATCAGAGTGTTCCACCGCAGCTTGCACAAGGAGGTGTCGCACCTCTTGACGGTCTTTCGGGCCGAACCTAGCGGGGAGCCTTCCGAGCGGGCCCGGCGCCTCGCCGAATCTCTTTTTGTGTGGCACGAGTCTTCCGGCTACGGGCCCGCGATCAAGCGCATTCTGTTCCACGATGCGTCCTATCAGGCCACGCCTCGCCTAGCAGAGCTCAAGCTTGCGGAACAGCGATGGGAATCAATCCGGACGGACCACTGGCACCAAGGCCTCGATGCGCGGCTGCAGGCGACAAGTTCACGGCATCGCCGCGTAATCAGCACGCCATGGCTGTCGACGTGGCTGTACTACCCGGACTACTCGGCCTTGGTGCGACCGATTGGCACGCTTGCTAGAGATCCCGTGAGCGGCGAGCGCGAATTGCTGTTCGCGGGCTACTTGGTGCTGCAACTGGACATCGGGCACATCCGGCAGCGCATACTCCCGGAATTGGCAAGACGGCACTTCCGCGCCGTTGCGGGCAAGGTGTTGTTCGACGTCGCGCTTGCGGTGGACGACGAAGTCACGGACGTCTATAGGTCTGATCGTGCCGATTCGTCGGATCCTGACCTTGGGGCCGAGTCGTCTGCTTCTGACGCGAACGCTTTCAGTGCCATCGGCGATCAGCTCTTGGCGGGCTGGACTGAGACGGCCGATGTCCGCCGCCAAGTGTTGCTAACGACGGGCTCGGTGCCTAGCCCGGTCGCGAGGGTCGGCGGAATTCAGCGGATCGCGCTGCGGTCGAATGCCCCCGATCCTAATTCCATTGAGATCGCTCGTTCCCCTCGCTCGCGCCGGCGTGCCGAAGAGAACGCTGGCGCGGCCGGCGCGCTGCCGTTCACTCCGGACCGACCGCGCTTGTTCTTGGCCGGGGACCGCCAACATCGTTTGGATGTCATCGTCAGGCACGTCGATGGTTCGTTGGAGGAGGTCTTGGCGCTCCAATATTGGAGGAGCTTGGCGATGGGATCGGGTCTGTTGCTGCTGTTGGCCGGGGCCATGGCACTGGCCGTGGTTTCGTTGCGGCGCGCCTCCAGGCTGGCCAGCATGCGCCTGGAGTTCGCGACGGCGGTTTCTCACGAGCTGCGGACGCCGGTCACGGCCATCCGCGCGATGGGCGACAACATCGCGGAGGGCGTATTGGGCACAAGCGAGCAGGCGCTGGCCTACGGCAGGTTGATTCGTGACGAAGGGCGGCGCCTTAGCGAAATGATCGAGCAGACCTTGAAGCTCGTATCCCTCCACTCCGGCTCGGATCGCTACGACGTGGTCCCGGTTGACACCGCGGCGGTGGTGGACGACGCTGTGGAGCACGCGCGACCGATCATTGATCAAGCAGGTTTCGTGCTGGAGCGCTCCGATGCAGGTGACATACCGCCTGTCTTGGCCGACGAGACGGCCCTAAAGCAGAGTCTTGCGAACTTGCTTAGCAATGCTGTCAAATACGGCTTGCCAGGACGCTGGGTCAAGTTGGAAGTGGCCGCGGCCGCCGGGGAAGAGAAACCCGAGGTGGAAATCAGCGTGCACGACCGCGGTCCGGGCGTCCCGCCTAAGGAAGCGCGCAGCATCTTCGAGCCTTATTACCGGTCCGTCAGTGCGAATGACTCCAGAGTGTCCGGCTCCGGGCTGGGACTGAACTTGGCGAAGCGCATGGTGCAAGGCATGGGCGGTCGGCTGACCCTGCGTAGCGTGCCCGGGCAGGGCAGCGTGTTCACCATCCATCTCCCGGTCGCCGGCTGATCGCGAGCTGCTCTCGCCCGGCAGGCTCGGCGAAATCGGCGCCGGCCTGATAGCCGCGGCCAGCATACGCGCTGGCCCGGCGCCCATGCGACCTTGGAGCGTGACTACGGCAGGATCGAGTCGTAGCGCAGTTCGCCGCCCTTGATTCGTCGCAGTCCCGTGAATCCCGCCTCCGGTCGGGGCAGCGCCTTGCCGTCATGCTCATCGAAGAGCGCCTTGAGCCTCTTTACGACATCCGGATGCGAATCGGCAACGTCGCGCTGCTCGGCAGGGTCAGCCTCGAGGTCGAAGAGCATCATGTCCTTCTGAGGATCTCCCGTCAGCACACCCGGGTGCCGCGTGGGGTGGGGTTGCTCGAATGGCGCGATGATCGTGGTGCCGTCTGGGCTGCGGAAGTCGAAAGACGCATCAATGTAGCCTTGAATGTTCTCGGGACCCCTAGACGCCCCGGGGGCGCGAACATGGAGCTTCCACTTGCCCGAGCGCACAATGTGAATCCGGCCGCCGGACATCGCGAAGATGGCCTCGTGCGGACTGCGAGCGCCAGGCGATGTCATCAGCGGGAGGATGTCGCGGCCGTCCAACGTGTGGCCGGCGGGAAGCGACGCGCCGGCGAGTCCCGCGAAGGTCGGAAAGATGTCAATCGAGGCGGCAACCTTGTTGGAGACTAGGCCTGCCGGTACGCGGCCCGGCCACCAAGCGATGAACGGAACACGGATTCCCCCGTCCCAGGTTCTCCCCTTCATGCCGCGCAAACCGCCGGTGGATCCGCCCCACGAGGGGCCGTTGTCGGAGGTGAAGACTACCAGTGTCTTCCGGTCAAGATCGAGATCCCGCAGTCTTGCGAGAATCTCGCCGACAGACCAATCCAGTTCG
>JAJDZN010000212.1 GCA_022824585.1 Bryobacterales bacterium
GCTGGATACGCATTTCAAGACCCGCCAGGACGCCTATGTGGCAGGCAGCATGGCGCTGTACTACCGCCAAGGCGACCCCGCGGCCGTGGTGGTGCCGGACGTGTTCGTGGTGCTGGGCGCTTTGCACAAGCAGGCGCGCAAGTCGTATCTGCTCTGGGAGGAGGGCGGCGTGGCACCGAGCTTCGTGGTGGAAGTGGCGTCACCGTCCACGAGCCGTCGCGACGCGACGAGCAAGCGCGCGACGTACGAGCGGATGGGGGTGCTCGAATACTGGCGCTTCGACCCGCTGGGCGAGTTGATCGCGGGGCGGCTGGAGGGCTGGCGGCTGGAGGGTGGCCGCTACGTGCGGGTGCGGGCTGTGCGAGCGGGCGGCTGGCACCGGAGCGAGGCGCTGGGGCTGGAGTTACGGGCGGAGCGGTGGCTGCTGCGCTTCCATGATCCACGGCTGGGGCGGGACATGCTGACTCACGCGGAAACCAGCGATGCCCTGCAAGAAACCGCGAGCCAGCGCGACGAAGTGGTGAGCAAACTCGACGGAACGGAGCGCCAACTCGACGGAGCAGTGCGCGAGCGCGACGAGGCGATGCGGGAGCGCGAGGAAGCGATGAGCGAACGCGACGAGGCGATGCGGGAGCGCGAGGAAGCGTTGAGCGAACGCGACGAGGCGGTGCGGGAGTGCCAGGAAGCGAATCAACGGGTCCGCGAATTGGAAGCGCGACTGCGGTTGTCCGACAAGTCCGCCTAGGATTCCAGAGTTCGGAGCGGTTTCCGGCCAATCGCGAGAATAGCACCGCGCAGGACTCGCCGGTCCCAACTACGGATACGATTCTTGTTCAGACGGCGACGGTGGCAACCGACGCATTGCAGCACTGGTTCGGTCTGTGGCAACGGCGACGCCACTTCCAGCACGAAGTCCGGCGGCTTGCCCTCCTGCCAGAATTTGTACGTGCTTCGTCCCCCCCCTCGCCCCGCGCCGAACACCAACTGAGATTCGGCCACGATCGACTTGCAACGGTGGCAAGGAACGGTGATCAAGGAACGACCAACGCTACCAGCCACCAGATCGGATGACTGCCTGAGGTCGGAACAAATCGGCACCCACGAAGAGCGGCCCAACTAATCGGCGAACCTAGCCCCATCCCTTGGTGTGATGCTCTGCACGGCTGCTCGCACCTCCGCCTCCATCGCGCTCACTTCGTCGTCGCTCAACTCATCGAACTGTCCTCGCTTTCGGGCTGCCAAGCGGCCGCCGTTTTGCATGCAGAGCCGCACGAACAGCGAAGCCCGGCGATCGGGCATCTCGACGATCTGGCGCACGGCGCCAAACGCTTTGTCGAAGATCGCCACAAAGTTGAGCTCGTCGCGTAAGTCTTCACGTAGCGTGTCTTCGACGCGATCGAAGAGATATTCAGCGAACCGGGTCGCGTCGTAGTAGCGGTAGTGGTCAGCTGTGTCGTTGGCTACGACCAATTCGCCTCCGGGGGGCAATTGCCAATCGATGTAAGGGAACAGCGGCTTGGAGAAAGACTGAAGCACGGAATCGTGTTCAGGCAGGTTGCGCACGATGGAAGCAGAGATCGGGAGAATGACTCCCGGCGGGCTGTAACCGAGCTTCGAGAGCACATGATGGAGCAAGAATCGATGAATGCGTCCGTTGCCATCCACGAACGGATGAATGAACACAAACGAGAAGCCTACTACCGCAGCCGCAACCACGGCTTCGACGCCACCCTCCAGAACGCGCCTTGTCATCGTGGTCCATGCTTCCATCAGCTCTGAAACATCCTGCGGCCGCGGACAGATGAAGTCCACGTGCTCGCGGTATCCGCCAAGTGTCCGCCCCACAAAGACCTGTCTCTCTCGCCAACCTTCCGCTGCATAGCGCGGCTCCACAATAGTCGCCTGAAGGCCAACCAATGCCTCCTTGCTGGTCGCGTCGAAGTCAGCTGCAGTGCTGAGAGCAGACACGAATCGCTCGGCGCGCGAGGCCGATGCGGTCTCGCCTTCGATCTCAAAGGTAGAGCGAGTCTCCTTCGAGTAGAGATACTTCACTGCTCGGGCGAGAGTGGTTGAGTCTGCGTTCTCGACGAGGCTCTTGGCCTCTTGATCAAAGCGCCCCTCCATCCGATCTTCTAGACGCCTCGTTCGACGGACTGTAGGGCAAAGGCCGGCAGTGCCCAAGAGATTGTCTTGCACCCTATGACGCCGCGAACGCTGGGATTGGCTGACGAGGTGCTTCTGCGGGTCTAGCAACGGGATGTAGTTACCCGTGTGTACGTCTTCCAAATCCAGAGTCTTGTGGGTGAAGGTCTCGTACAGATACCACGCACGACGGGCGTACTTGCCTGTCGGTTGCGTCTTCACCCAGACTTCCAGTTCCTTGGGATCAATCACCCTCAGTGCAGCGACTAGGAGCCCGAGGTCGAACGCCTCGTTTCGTAGCGCAAAGCGCAAATGAGAAGTTGCAGAGTCTGCCGTTTGATACTGACGGGGATAGTATTCCCAGACCTGGCTATCGCCAGATTCGGTACGCCTTGGACCTGCCGTTATGAAGCTCTCAACGGCTGGCCTTGGCACCTTCAGGCCCAGTTCCTGCCGGAGCCAAGCTTGGCCTATTGGCCGATTTCCAGTCACCATGTCAGATTGCCGTGTGTTGCACCGGAGCTACTCGGCTCCGCATGCGATTGGCAAGTACCGATCGAAGCTCACCGTTGCAGGACTGTGCCTCACTGATCCTGTCTAATCATAATCTTACAGGATAGATTAGAATTTCAATGCAATCCAATATTTTGCTTACTGGCATCAGTTCCTATTACACCCCGTCGCTCCGATACCGGTCGCCTGACACCTTCGTCGGCCCTGTCTCGCGTACTTCCCGCCCGCTCTCCACCAAAACGTTTACGCGGCGACGAAAATCGTTAGAATCTTCCAATCTCGTGATTTTTCGATTACAGAAGCACGGATTCCGACGCGCCGTGACGCTCGCGTGTCACGCCCCCGACTCGCTAGCACCTCTGCGGCAAGCCCCAACCGCCCCGGGCAGGCTCTCCTCAGTTCTGACGCCACCGGCCGCCAATCTCTATGCCGCATCAACCTTGTGTGGAGGTTCTTCGACGCCAGCGGCTGGCCCGGTCGGGCGTGCAAACCGTACACTAGACCAAGAGGCAACGTGATGAACGGCATCTCTCTGGCGGTAGCAACAGCTGCTTTTGCGTCCGCCGCAGCGGCGGCTCCCGCCATCAACCCGGCGGAGAAGGTTGACTTCCAGCAAGACGTCCGCCCGATCCTCTCGGACGCCTGCTTCGCCTGCCACGGACCCGACGCCAACGCCCGCCAGGCCAACCTGCGCCTCGATACCCGCGAGGGCGCCTTCGCGGACCGCGGCGGCTACCGCCTCATCATCCCGGGCAACGCCTCCGAGAGCCGCCTCTACCAGCGCATGAGCCACGCCGACGCCGTGGCCCGCATGCCGCCGCCCGCGGCCGAGCGGCGGCCCGCGCCGGAACACATCGAGACTGTCCGGCGCTGGATCGACCAAGGCGCGGAGTGGAGCTCGCACTGGGCATACGAAGCGCCCGGCCGGCCTGCCGTGCCGGAGATCGAGGCCGGGAACCGCCCCTTCAACGAGATCGATGCCTTCGTGACCGCGCGCCTGCGCCAGGAGGGTCTGGAGCTGGCGCCGGAATCCGCCAAACGGACGCTGCTGCGTCGGCTGACCCTGGACCTGACCGGCCTGCCGCCCGAGCCCGCGGACGTCGAGCGCTTCCTCAGCGACACCTCGCCGCAGGCATACGAGCGGCAGGTGGACCGCCTGCTCAATTCGCCCCACTACGGCGAGCGCATGGCCCTGCTGTGGCTCGACCTGTCGCGCTATGCCGACACCCACGGCTTCCACATCGACGGGCGGCGCGACATGTGGCACTGGCGCGACTGGGTGATCCGGTCGTTCAACGAAAACAAGCCCTTCGACGAGTTCACGATCGAGCAGATCGCCGGCGACCTGCTCCCCGAGCCGACCCTGGAGCAGAAGATCGCCACAGGCTTCAACCGCAACCACATGATCAATCACGAGGGCGGCGCCATCGCGGCCGAGTACCACACCGAGTACGTCGTGGACCGCGTCGAGACGGTCTCAACGGTGTGGATGGCCATGACCATGGGCTGCGCCCGCTGCCACGATCACAAGTACGACCCGATCAAGCAACGCGAGTTCTACGAGTTCTACGCCTTCTTCAACTCCGTGGACGAGCTCGGCCTAGACGGCGTGAACGGCAACGCCGTGCCGATGCTGCAGCTGCCCGACAGCAGGCAAGAGGACCAGCTGTCAGAACTCGACCAAGCGATCCGCTCGCTGCAAGCGGACCTGCCCGATGCCCGCATCAGCCGGCAGATCGCCGACTGGGAAGCGGCAGCGATGGCGGCCATTCCCCGGGCCGACCGATCCGGGCTTCAGGCCCACTACGAAATGGAGGGCGGGTTCTCCGACTCCTCGGGCAACTACCGCCACGGCCGCATCATGCGCGGCGAGCCGCTGTTCCGCAGCGCCAACGCGGGTCAGGGCGCCTCGTTCGACGTGGACACGCACGTCGCCTTTCCCGGAACGGCCGCGCTGGACGTGTCCCGGCCCTTCACCATCGCGTTCTGGATGCGGCACGCGGGACTGGTAGAAAAATCGCTCCTGCACAAGATGGACGATCCCGAGTCGCGCAAGGGGCTAGAACTGCGGCTGAGCCGCCCGGTTTCGATCCCGGACACCTTGCGCCGCGAATACGAGCTCACCATCCGCCTGTCCGCCTCCGCAGACGACGGCATCATCCTCAAGCCCGCGAGCCCGCTGCGCAACCAGCGCGGCGTCGACCCCAGCTACCACATCGCGATTTCCTACGACGGCTCCGGCACCGCGGCCGGCTTCCGCATCCACGTCAACGGCGGACTGGCCGCCACCACCGTACTGCAAGACACGCTCGCGGGCAGTCCCGAAGCGGGCGCTCCGCTCGAGATCGGCGCGGGCCGCTTCGGCGGCCGCTACACCGGCACGCTAGACGACCTGCGCATCTACTCGCGCGTCCTGGACACATCCGAAATCGCCACGATCCGCATCCACGAGCCGGTCGCGGCCTTGCTGGCCGACCCGTACATCGATTGCGCGAGCGTGCTGGCCGACGCGCCGGCCAAGCCTGCCGACGACATCTACGCTCCCAAGCCCGACACCGCCGTGTCGCGCTGCCGCACCCGGGCCAGGCTGCTCAAGGACTACTACCTCACGCACGCCGCGCCGGAGACAGACCGCCGGCTTCATGCGCGGCTCAAAGACCTGCAAGCCCAGCGCGCCAGGGTCGAGAAACAGGTGCCGAACGTGATGGTCATGCGCGAGCTGCCCGCTCCCCGCGAGACTTACATGCTCGGAAGGGGCGACTACCGCAACCGCACCGAGTCCGTCTCCCCGCGCACGCCGGACTGGCTCTCGCCGTTCCCCGCCGACGCCCCCCGCAACCGGCTGGGCCTGGCCCGCTGGATCGCCAGCCCGGACCATCCGCTGACCGCCCGCGTGGCCGTCAACCACTACTGGCAGTCTTACTTCGGCCAAGGCTTGGTGCGCACCGCCGAAGACTTCGGCCTGCAGGGCGAGCTGCCGACCCATCCGCAGCTGCTGGACTGGCTGGCGGTCGAGTTTTCCGACAGCGGCTGGGACATCAAGGCGCTACAGAA
>JAJDZN010000211.1 GCA_022824585.1 Bryobacterales bacterium
GCACTATCCGACCGGCCGGCACGTGAGCGACGAGCAGATGGACACTCTGTCCATCAAGCGCGACGCATTCCATGGCGAGTGGAACTACAGCGTGTCTCCGAGATATCCATAACGAACAATTTATTTTGGCGAGAGTCCTTACCTAGTTCGGCATTTGTTATGCCGTCTTTCTCAACAAGAAATGACCGAGCGCTAGATGCTTGAGGCCCGACTGCTGCAGCACGCGAATGGCGTCTTCCGGCGAGTGTACGATCGGTTCGCCGTGCAGGTTGAAAGACGTGTTGACCAGCCCGCCGCGGCCGGTCTTCTCTTCGAACGCGCCTAGCAGCCGATGGTAATCGGGATTGGCTTTTTTGGTCACCACCTGCGCACGGATCGTATGATCGCGCGGGTGGGTTCCGGCGGCGAGATGATCTTGGCCTTCTGTGCCTGTCTTGAAGGTGTAGGTCATGAAATAGGGCTTCAGGTCTTTCGGGTCTTCGATATAGCGCCCGGCACTTTCTTCTCGCAGCGACGGTGCGAACGGCATCCAGAAATCCCGCTGCTTAATTGCCCGGTTGAGTTCGTCGACGACGCGGTAATCATGCCCGCTGACCAGGATCGAACGGTTACCAAGCGCGCGGGCGCCCCACTCCATCGGACCCCGTGAACGGGCCACGACTTCCCCGTCGGCCAGCAACTCGGCGACCTTACTGTCAACATCGTTCAATTCAACGATCTCCATATCGTCTCCGCATTTGGCCTTGATTGCGTCTTGCTCTTGGGTCTTACTGAACTCGGTACCGAGATAGAGATTGTCGAAGATGCTCTCGCGATGATCGTTCCAGTCACTACCGTCGTAATAGCGGTGCAGGCAGGCGCCGATGGAGAGCGACTCGTCGGCGGCGCTCGGCATGACATAAAGGCTTTTCACTTCGGGCAGCTCGGCAATCAACATGTTAGCCTTGACGTTCATGAAAACACCGCCGCCGGCGACGATGTCGCCGATGCCGGTCTTCTTGACGCAGCTGCGCACCCAATTGACCAGCATCTCCTCGGTGAAGAGCTGCGTAGCGCCAGCGACGGTGTCGAAGCGAGTGCGCTCGAACGCGTTGCGGAGTGCTCGGTAGCAGTAATTCATAGAGAGCTCGCTGGCTTGCTGAAAACTGAGCCCGTCTTCGGAGAGCATCAGTAGACTACGGAACACGTCGGCTGCCTTGTCGGCGCGCTCGGGGTCCGCATAGGGTGCCATACCCATCAACTTGTATTCATGCTCCCAAGGCGTCATACCCATCATCATGGTTACGCGGGAATAGATTTTGCCGAGTGATGAATGGCGGTCGATCTTGGCTATCCGTTTGATCTGATTTCTTTCGCAGATTGATACCGAGCCCGCCAGCCCATCGCCGGCGCCGTCGCAGGTCAGCCCCAGCGCCTTCTGCCCGGGTGCAATATTGGGTGCGGTGTAATAGGCAGCGGTGAGATGGGCGAGATGATGTTCGACGAAGGAGACCTTTTCGGAAGGGATGTCGAGGTGGTCGCAAACGGTCTTGATGCGCTCGGCCTTGCGTTGGTTGAAAATGACTTTCTGATAGTCTCGCGGTTTAGCGAAATCGGCGCGCTGCTCCTCGATTCCGACGCAGTACCAGCCTTCCAGCTCGGTGAGATAGGATTTCTGGTGCATGAATAGCGAGGCATAGGCGACTTCCGAAAGTGTAGCCGCGTCGATGCCGCCGATACGCAATACCTCTTCGATCGATTTGGCGGGATAGCCGACTTCGTTTTTGCGTCGGCTGAGCCGTTCCTCCGAGATGGATGCGACGATCTTTCCGCCGCAAGACAGGCTAGCGCCGCAATTATGGCCGTCATGGATGCCGAGAATATAGGTCGGAGCATTCATCAGTTTACCTTATCAAGGGGGAAAAATGCGGCAGTTCGCGGACAGTTCGTTGCGCAGAAGGCGGGTGCGCGCGTCGACGAACAGGGTCAGCTTGTCGACCGGCGAGCCGGTGCCGCCCGTCCACCAGATCGGATGCGTCAGCAGTTGCAGGGCCCGGCCGGCGGTGACCGACGCGTGGCGGAGCGGGTGGCCGTGCCCCCAAGCGCCCCGTGAGTCCGAACAGTAGCCGATGTGCTCGAACCAACGCGGCTGATAACAGTGCGCGCGCCCGCCGAGCGTCCTGTCGAGACCAAGCAGCGTCTTCGCCGGACGATGGAGGCTGACCATCTCGACCGACCGCCCGAGAAGTTGCTCCAGGGCGTCGCACTCCCGCCGGCACGCCGCGTCGAGAGAGGCAAGATCGTCCGGGTAGAGCGCAGCGTCGAAATGGAGTCCGATCGAGTGGCCGAGATCGGCGAGCGCCAAAAGGTCGGAGCGGCCGCGCGCCGACCAGGGGTTGTACATTTCGGTCCGCATCAGCACGAAATAGTGGGCGCGAAGACCGCGTGCCGCTTCGATTTCGGCGATCAGCCGCGCCGCCTGGATCGACATGTCGAGATCGTGGCGCATGATCAAGTCCGGCCGATCGGATTCCGTGTCGGCGAATCCCCGCGCCCGATAGCCGCGCTTCTCGAACGAATCGAGCAAGGCACGATAGCCGTCGAGCGTGAAGTCGGCTTCAGGTGGCATCGCGTCGGGCAAGCTCTTCCAGCCCGATACCCTTGTCGGACAGATATGATTCGATGTGCCAGGCGATGGAGCTCCAATGGCCGCAGCCGTCGCGGGCGACCTCCAGCCACCGCCGCATCGCGTATCCGCACAGGGGAGTCATCCAGTAGTCCAGGTAGCGGCGTTCGAAGGCGTGCCAGCGCGCCCGGCCAAGCGGCGCATGAACGGCCTTGAGCGCGAACCGGATCGGCCGTAGCCACCCCGGCCGAATCCGCATCGGGTTGACCGGCACGTCGTCGCCCCAGACGCCGGCCCAGTTGCGGCTGACCAGGGTTTGCCGGTACAGCGCCTGACCGACCTTGGCTTCAAGCGGCGCACGCGCCCAGAAATCAAGACAGTCCCGATCCCAGAATGGCAGGCGCCAGTCAAGACCGAAATGTTCGTAGAGCCGCTGGCCGTTGATGACGTACTTCGCCTGACGGTCCTGAAACTCGCAGTGTTCGTAGACGCCGTGATCTCCGTCGGCATTTGCGGGCATCCCGATCTGCGCGATCTCGCGCTGCAAACGCACCGCCAAGCGCGCCATGTTGGCCGGCGTCCGAAGAAACCCCCACTGCTTGAAGTGCTTGGCGAGCAAGGCTTCGACAATCGCCTCCTGACGCGCGGCTGGCGAACAATCCGGACGCGCGGCGGCGAGAGCCGCCGGAACATGGTTCCCGGTGATGAAGTCGCCGCTCTGCCCATTGACCATGATCGCCTCTGGACCGGCAACGCCGTCGGCGATCAGAGCATCGAGCGCAAGGTAATCCTGCGGAAAATGGACGCCCGTCAGACTGTCCGCGCCCGCCTTGTACCGCGCGTGATCCTGGCTGGCGAACACGCGGCGCATGGCGGCGTTGCCGTAGGGCACGAAACGCCAGGAATAGCCCAGGCGCTCGGCGACGAGGCGGCTGACGAGCGCGTCCCGGTTGCCGGGCAGGCCGTAGGCGAAGCAGACCACATCCCGGTAGCCCGCTTCGCGGAGGCCGGAAGCGATGAACCGCGAGTCGAAGCCAGCGCTGAGCGGCACCACGATCCGCCGCCCGCGCGCGCTTTCGACGAGCTTGTCGATCAATCTCTCGTGGAGGCGAGAGAGGGGCGCAACGAAATCGGCGGGCGAACCGGCCTCGGGACGCCACGGAGTCCATTGGTAGTAGCGGCCGGCACGCCCCCCCCCCGGCCGTTCGATCAGGACATATTCCCCGGGACCGATCTGACGCACCCGCGAGTACAAGGTGTCGTTGCCGATCGTGTAGCCGGCCAAGGCGACGCTCAGCGCGGCGTTCCGGTCCACGTCCTCTGAGGTCAGATTGAGCCGACTGGCAAGACGGCCGCCGTCCTGATCGACCAGGATCGATTCCCCGTCCCGGGCCCAGATCAGGGGGATGCTACGCACCCGGTCTACCGCCGCGAACGCCCGGTCCGGTCCGACAACGATCAGCGCCCAATGGCCGTCGAGGCCCTGGAGAAGGTCCTCGACGGCGTCCGCTTCGAAAGCACCGGCCGCAGCCAAGTGCTGTGCCACGCGCGCAAACTCGTCGCGGAACAGATGGCCTTTGGCCCACAGAGTGACCTCGGCAGCAGTGAATCGATGCCAACCGTTTGCGAGCGTCAAACCCGTTTCAAGCACGGGCGTCCGCGGGCGCGCAGCCCGTGTCGTCGTCTTCACCCTACCGGCGCCGCTGTCGCGCAGTTCCCCCCGCGTCGCCCGGGCGCGACGGCCCAGTGCCTCGACGTCGGCGACTGGCGTCTCCCACCCCATCGGCAACGACTCGAAATACACGTCCTTGTCGCGCGCCCGATGGTACGAGCCCACCTCACCATGACAGCGGGGAGTGCATCGTCCATTCCTTATGTCGGGCCACATCTCATCGAACAAGGCTTCGATCTCGCTGCAAAGCCGCGCAAAGCTGGTGGCAAGCGTCTCGCCCCCGGTGAACCGCACCGCACGCTGGACGAGAATAGGGCCGGTATCTATGCCTTCGTCTATGCGATGAATCGTAACCCCCTTGGGCGTCGCATCCATAAAGCTCCAGAAGTTCGGATCCGCGCCCCGGTTCCAGGGCAGCAGGGATATATGAAGATTCACAATCCGATTCCTGCACGCCGTCACCACGTCCGCTTTCAGGATATGGCGGTAGCCGTAGCTCACCACCCAATCGATCATGTTTGTAGACAGAAACGACCGATCTATCGGATCCGAACAGGCCAGAACCGTATCTCCCTCACGCGCGAAAGTCTGGGTGATTCTTCCAGGGTAGGGCGATAGCACGAGAACCTTCATTGCCGGCCTCGGTCTTCCACGTGGATACGGGTAGACTCTCACACGCGGCCGGGTGCGCTTTCGATCGTGTTCGCCAGAGGCGTCGACATTATCTGCCCGCCTGTCCATTTGTCCCGGGTCTCAGCTCGAACACAGGTCGCATCGGCGTCCCTTGAGTCGGTACAGCGAGGCGGCAGCAGTTGCCGGAATCCCCGCAGTCGAGCTTCGCGCTTCGGCGGGGCACGGCCGAACGGCAGGTGCCCTGCGTAGCCGGGATGACAGCGCCGCCAACAACTATACGTCGCGCTTCGCTGCGTCGTCGAGCAGAGACCAGTCGAACGGCGTACCTCGTGCGATGTCGCGCGCTGCGCGGCGGCCCAGAATATCGGGAAGGTGCTTGGGCGGAAGGCCGTGACCGGGGCGAATGATCCTGACGTTGCGGGTCGTCAGCACGTCCCCTTCGGCGATGTCGGCGACCGCGAATATCGACCGACGGAACACCAGACTGCTTTGCTCGCTGTCCGTCCGGGTGTACCTTGTTCGTCCGGCCGCGACCCAGGCATCTCGCGCATCGGTGACCAGCTTGGCCAGTTCGTTCGGTTCCAGAGAGAACGCGCTGTCCGGTCCTCCGTCGGATCGGCGCAGAGTCACATGCTTTTCGATCGCCGTCGCGCCGAGCGCAACTGCGGCCGTCGCCACGGCGGTTCCCAGCGTGTGGTCGGACCACCCAACCTCGACTCCAAAGCGGCGGCGCATATCGTCGATGGTACGCAAGTTGGCTTCTTCCGGGGCCGTTGGATATCCGCTGATGCAATGCAACAGCATCAGTTGTTCGCACCCGCCACCACGCGCCGTCTCCACCGCGTCGGCGATTTCCTGCTCGTCGGCCATGCCGGTCGAGATGATCATGGGCTTTCCGGTTCGCGCGACACGCGCGATCAGCGGCAGATGTACCGCTTCGAACGAGGCGATCTTGTACGCGGGCGCGTCGAGATCTTCCAGCAAGTCCACGGCTGTCTCGTCGAAGGCCGAGCTGAACACCGTCAACCCCAGCTCCCGCCCCTTCGCGAACATTGCGGGGTGCCACTCCCACGGCGTGGCCGCCTTCCCATAGAGCTCGTACAGCGTGTTTCCGTCCCACAACCCCCCGGAAATGAGGAACTCCGGTCGGTCGCAATCGATGGTCAGCGTATCCGGCGTATAGGTTTGCAACTTCACCGCATCGGCCCCGGCGTCGCGTGCGGCCTCCATGATGGCAAAGGACCGCTCGATGTCTCCGTTGTGATTGGCCGATAGCTCGGCGATTACGTAAGGCGGTTCCGTGGGTCCGATCCGGCGCCCGGCTATCGACATCCGGTTAGCGTTCATCGGACGAACTCCCCCACGAACACGGAACTTTCCGTCCCGTCCAACTGCCGCGCGGGCACCATCAAGACCAATCTACCTTGTGGGCTGTCCCTGTCCGGATCCCACCGCCCGAACAAGGCGAAACTCGTCATGGCTCGCATGCCGCTGCACGTGCACGTAGCCGGCCGCCAGAAACAACGCGCCGGATGCGTCGTTGCCGTGCTGGACGTCAGCGACGACAGGCACCCCGGGTCAGCGGATAGCGGCCTGCGCGTCCGCGTGGCGCAACAAGCCGCTGGCGACGCCCCGCCGGCGGCTGCCCGGATCGACATAAATGGCGACCACCAGCCCGCGTGTCGAGCGCTGGAGGCGCACCTGCCCGGCTGGCCGCTGATCAAGCTCGCCAATCCATATGGCGCTGTCGTCGTCCCGAAGACGCGCATCGAACCAGCGTTGATGATCCGCCCACGCGACCGCCCCTTCCGTCTTCAGCATGTACGCCAAACTGTCAGGACGATTGACCCAGTCGAAAAGCAGCCTGTCGTCACCCGCATCCGCGGGCCGCACCACCAGGTTGTGGCGCCCACTCCTTGTCACCATCTGCGACTGCGAAGCATGATCCACGGGCTCGTCGCCGATCCGCGGCTTCAAGGCGTCACCGTACCTTGAACAAGGGTTGCAAAGGCTGACAACCAAGCGCTTCCCTCAATCGTCGCTCCCTGATGGCGGAGCTCAACAGCGGTAGAACTTGATCGTAAACCTCCAGAAGCCGGGCAACATCGCCTTCGGTGTGGGCAAAGGACACATTGTGGCTTCCCGTCGTAAGGATGCCTCGGGCAAACATCTCCTGCAGAAACAATGTCTTGATCTCGAACGACGAGTAGCCGCCAAAGTCGCTCAGCACGAGAAAGCTCCAGCTCGGATGACCCGCAACCGACACGACGTCGCGCAGCTCGTGCTTGACGATCAGGCTTTCCAATCCGGACAGGACCAGTTTGCCCAGCTCCGCCAGACGCGCCGGTACACCATGCTCCCGAACCTTGTCCATGGTTGCGATTGCGGCGGCCAGAGACAACGCCTCGCCTCCCATGGTGAAGGAGAAGAAGACCTCCTCCATCAGCCGCATGAGATCCGTACGTCCGACGACGGCAGACAGCGGGAAGCCGTTTGCCAGCCCCTTGCCGAGGGCCGCAAGATCCGGCGTGACCCCGAAGAGTTCCTGGGCGCCACCGGGGGCAAACCGGAACCCCGTCACCACCTCGTCGAATACCAGTAGCGCGCCCTCGGCGTGTACGAGCTCCTTCAGTTCATTCAGGTAGCCCGGGCGCGGCCAGACGAGGTTCATCGGCTCCATGATGAGCGCCGCGAATTCGCCGGGGTGCGAACGGAACAGCCCCAGCACCGCATCGATGTCGTTGTACGGCACCGGGTGCGTGAGATCCGACAAGGCACGAGGCACCCCGCGATTTCTGCTGGTCGATCCGATGTACCAATCCTGCCAACCGTGATAGCCGCACGCCATGACTCGGTTCCGGCCGGTGTACGCTCGAGCCAGACGCACCGCGCCGGCGGTCGCGTCGGAGCCGTTCTTGCCGAAGCGAACCATTTCAGCGCACGGCACCATCTCGACGATCTTTTCGGCGCAGGCAACTTCCGTAGGATGCGACAAGGTGAATATGACCCCTTGCGCAAGCTGCCGGGTCACGGCCGCCGTGACATCCGGGTCGCCATACCCCAGGGTGACAGCGGCGAGACTGTTCGAGAAATCGATGTACTCGTTGCCGTCGACATCCCAGACCCGGCTACCCTCGCCCCGTTCGACAAAATGCGGCGATACCCCGCGTGGGTATTGTGTGTGGCTCTTGGAAAACGTCTGGGTGCCGAGCGGAATCGTCCGCAGTGCTCGGTCCAGCATTTTCTCGGATTGTTCGTAGCGGCTCATGGCAACAAAAGGACCTCTCTTTCGCATCGTCCCGGAATGACGAGAGCTATTCGGTACCGCGTTCGCTCCCGAAAGTGTGTCGTAGAGTATCTCGGTTCTCCCGGCAAAACTCTCGGACATCCCGAAATCCGAACATTGGATTCCGCGGGTAGAGTGCCGCGAAAATCGTTTCGACAATCTCGAAATCGAGAGGCTGGTCAACGCTCCAACGCCAGTGCCCCAAATTCATCTCGCTACTGACCGTGTGCAAGTGAAAACGCTCCGGCCGACTCCACACGAACGGCAGGACATGCTCCCGATCTGACGAGGTCACCGCCTCGCGCCACGCCTGCTCCAGCACTCCGGCACGCACAACCTCCACATCCAGGCCGTCCGGCCAGGTCGCACGCGGCCGTGAATTGCTCGAGTAGTCCGCCCCGGTTGTCAAATGTGCGTTGACCACAAGGTCGATGACTGCCGGGTCAGTCAGCGGACAGTCGCCGGTCAGGCGCACAATGTGTTCCGCACCGTCCCTTGACGCGATTTGCCAAAACCGGTCGAGAACGTCGTGCAACGAGCCGCGCTCGCAGTCGTAGCCGGAGCCTCGGCACATGCGGACCACGTCGTCGTCGCTGTCGTCGGTGCTCGTAGCCACGACCAGCCGGTCGAGCAGGGTGGCCCGTCGCGCTCGATCCAGTTGGTGGAGCAACATCGGGCGGCCGAGGATCGGCTTCAGAACCTTGCCGGGCAAACGCGTGGAAGACATGCGTGCCTGAACGACGGCAAGAATACGCGTGGCCATGGCTAGCTGCGAGAACGGGACCGGGTGTTGATCGCCCGCGCCACCCGCACAGCGCCAAACCCGTCAACCAGATCTTGGCCGCGCGCCGCCATGTGCCGGCGTCGTGCGCCATCCGCCAGAAGGCCGACGACCTGCTCGCGCAGGCGCATGTCGAGGGTATCGTCGACGTCGCCGACGCTCCCGCCTGCGCCGGCTGCCATCAGGGTCCGGGCGACCGGCGCCTGATTCGGCGCGGCCACGACGGTAACCATCGGGACGCCGAGGCAGGCGAGCTCCCAGCACGTGCTGCCGGCGGCGGTCACAGCGAGCGATGCGCGGGCCATCAAGCTCGCCAATGGCGCCGGATCGACATGGAGATGGGACGGAGTGGCGGCACGGCGGAGACGACGTTGCACACATTCCCGGTGCATGTTGGCGGCACCGAGAACCACATCGATGGCCCGCACTCCCGGAGCGCCGTCCATTGCATCGAACAGACGCTCAGTCAAGTTTCGCTCGTCGGTGTAGCCGCAGAGCAACAGGACTCGCCCTTCCTCCTTGCCTGAACCGCCGCACACCCGCGCCCTGCGGAAACTCGGCCGCAAGAGCGCATAGCGGGGGCCGATGAGTTTGTCGAGCACGTCTTCGCCGAACCGCATGCCATCCGGCTCGATGCTCTGATTTACGAAGATATCGCAGTCATGGAGGACCTCGCGGCGGTCCTCGATCACCGTGACGCACGGCGCGATGCGCCGGCACGCACGGTGGAGTGCCTGATCCCATCCGTAGTGGTCGATCACTGCCGCTTGGCATGAGCCTTCGATACACGCCGCGATCTCGTCGATCTCTCTGGCGCCGTCCGCACAGAGTGGTACGACCTCGTCGAACGGCTCGAGCACCCGTGGCGCCGTCGCAATCGTTTCGTGCCGCGTCGCACAGAGCGTGCGCCAGCCCTCCTCGGCGAGCGCGGTCGCAAGAGCACCGGAGCGCACTGCATGCCCGCCGCCAATTGTTGGCGAGGCATCGAACCGAAAGACCGCCAAGGGCGAGAAGTCCCGCGATTCCGTCATCGCCCGAGCGGCCGCCTGAGTGCGTCGAGGACGGTGTCTACGTCGATCACTTTCGGAAGACGGGCAGGGAGAGACAGCTCTTGAAACAGGCCGCCGGCGGTAGCGCGGACGCGCCCGGGAAATGCCCGTCCTCGGAAGCTGCCCGGCATATGCCTCACCGGACTGAGTTGAAAGGTAAACAGGTTCCCGACCTGCCACACCAGGATCGGTCCCCCGCAGTTTTGCCCCAAATCCGTCCGCGGACCATCAGCGATGTTGCAGCATCGGCTCGCACAACCTGTCAGGCGGTCATGGGCTCGTCGTGCTTCTCGATCAGGCCAGCCTTATGGAACCGGTCCACATACGACTCGACCATGTTCAACGGTAGTTCGAGCGTCCAGGCGATATCGATCAACGACGCATCGCCCTCCAGCATCATCATCAGCTCTTCGAGCTTCAGGTTGAGCGGCTTGTTCTCGCGCCAGTCGACCCAAAGTCCGTGCCGGGACAACATGACCGGGCCCATAAAGCAGCGTCTGGGGTAGTAGTTCCGGTCCAAGGCAGCGAAGGTATCGAGAATGACCTGCAGCGCCTCTTCGAGATTTTCGGGATCGATGATCCCCGGATTGTCTGCGCTCGTGTGGTACTCGTCGTAGGGCCAGCGCGTCAGTGACGGGGTCGGAATATCGTAACCGGGCCCGTTCGTAATCATCTCGTCGCTCGCGACCACATACCGGAACTTGCCGGTGCGTTCTTCGCCATGCGTACGGTATTGCGGCAGCACCGTCAGGAACGCGCGATCGATCAGGCTGTCACCCTGCCGCGAATGCTGCAAGATGAAGGAACTCGAATGGCCCACCATCTCGCAAAACCACGCATATTCGATCCGGTCGACCTTGTCTTGATTATTCGCGAACCAGGCAATGGTGCCGATCGTTTCCGGCACGATCAACAGACGAAACCCGTATTTTCCACGCGGCATATGGGCGAGGCGCCGCGCCATTTCCGTCCCGACGACAAGCCCCGCCAGCGAATCGTTGACCTGCATGGGATGACAGATATTGGTCAGGAACATCAAGTCCCGGTCACTTTCGCCGGGCAGATAGAACTCGCCGGCCGGCATCGGCTTGTCTTCGAAGCTGACATCGATAATGCCCTTGACCGGCGTTGCGTCATCAAGTCCGTCCAGATCCCGGTGGCGGACGCAGAACCCCCAAGACCGTTCGTAATATTTGAACTCCCAGGGAATGTCATCCGGACGATCCGGCCTGGACCAGAGATGGTCGCGAATCTCGCCGAGGGTCGCGTCGATCCGCCGGGGCAACGAGTAAGAGAGCAGATGTAAAGGATTGTCCCTGAAATCAGCGATACGCTTCCCGCCGGCATCAAGCCAGGCTTCCCGCACGACGTATCGTTCGGGGACCCACCAGGTCAGTTGGTTCGACCGGGCCGGGTAATGGTGATGCTTGAACTCTGGCAAACCGATGTAATCGGCACACAACTCGATTGCACGCTCTGTATCGTCCGAGTTCACGGTGCGGTGCATCGGGTAGAGAACATTCAAAAGGTCCAGCATGTTCATGTCACGAGGCATCTTCATGATCGTCAAATGGGCTCAACCGTGCATGACTTCCGCCAGGGCGGAGGGAATGGTGCGTGAGGATGTCTGCTCGACGCTCGCAATCCTCTTGTCGATGAATTCCAAGCGGTTTCGTTCCATGCGATCCCATTTCTTCAAGAGCGTCTCCCGAGGCAGATTCAACAATTTCCGCAATTCGTCGACCCAGCCGTCCTTGTTTGCATCGACGCAGAACAGGGCATTTTCCATCTCCGTAAAGGCACTGGCCGCGATGCGGGCACGCTTGTTGTTGATGAAGATGGCCGGGCAGCCGGCGCCGAGGACGACCCCCAGAGTACTGGCGGTTGCATCGACGACGATGAGATCGGCCGCGAATCGTATGTTCTGCAGTTCGCCGTGCGGCGCCCGCACAAGGTTTTCGCCCGCTGGGGTCGACGTCAGAAAGGACGGATCGGGATAGCGCTGTGCCGGGTACGGTTTTACGACGAAGATTCCCTCGAACGATGCCGCCGCTTCCAAGACTCCGGACTGGACTTCAACCAGGTCAATATCTCGCCCCGCCCCGTACCCGAGATGGACATTGTTGCTTTCGAGTGACGATGCATAGATCGCGCACCGCTGCCCATTCGCGATCGACAAGCGTCGCTTTGCGAGGTATCTGCCAATCCCAACCGCCCGGGGTCGCAACAGATCTCGATGGGCGCCGATCGATAGCGCCCTGAAACCCGGCCTCGGCGCCGTGTCGTTCAGCAGCTTCGATGTTTTTCGGTTCTGGTTCAGAAATGCGTCGCAGAAGTTGTATGTTGTCGACAGGTCCTGTGATGCGTGCACGGGAACGCCGATTGCCGAACCGTGATCGACACAAACGGTCTTGATGCCGGTCGGCTTCAGCACTGCGGAGAACAACCGGTTCTCCACCGAAAACAGCCCGTTGGAGAGGACGATGGTGTTACCTTGGCGTGTCCTGTCATCGATTTCTTTCGCTGCTGCTTCGTAATGGACCACCGCGGACGGGAAATTCTCCAGCACTTTCCCGAGGCGCTGCACGACCACCGCCGAGACAGCTTCCGCAAAGCGGGCGTGGCCGACTGGCCCGCGCAGCGCTTGCGAAATCGACTCGCCGACCCCCGCGAGGACGGGCGCTGCCGCAGTCGGCAGCGTGGAAGACTCGTAATGCGGCGAAGCCAGCGCGAGTTTCTCAACCCGCCATCCCTGCTGAACGAGAGGCACAAAGCAGTCTTCGATTGTCATGGTTTCGTTCAAGATCAGGACGTGACCCGCGCTTCCGGTTCCGATCGGCGGTTTGCCGAACTTTTCCCATGTCTTGAACAGGATCGCCGAGACCGAGCGCCGCAAGATATTCAGGCTGCGGTCGTACAGGCTGACCCTGTTGAAGATTTCCTGGAACAGATTGTGATCGACTGGCGCCGTCCGCACCAGTTGAACGTCGCTTTCCTTGAGCGGATCGGATTCCAGCAAGAGCGCGAAGGCGTTGTCGTGCCGGTCAATATCCATCGCAAGACCTGTGACCGGCTTGACGTCAACAGACCCGGCAACGACGCACCGTGCCCCGGGTTCGTCTTCAAGCCACCGGTGCAGAAGAAGGGCCTTCACGCCCATCGAACGCGCGAAGGACACGAGCGAAGTGATAATCGTGTCGGACAGCCACCGGAACGCCGGACTCTCTTCTTCGAGTTCATCCAGCAGTGATCGAAGTGTACCTGAGGCCGCCGTCATCGCCAGGGCGATCTGATCGAGGTCATGCGTGGAGATGAGTGTCTCCGGCGAACTGATCGCCATGTCGGTCCTCAACGAAAGTCCCGTCGAGGTTGACCAGACGGAACAGGCCCTTGGATCGAGTCCGGACTCCCCAATTGCGGTGGCGCTGTCGACCAGCAGGCGGACACGTTCTTCCATCGCGTTCAAACCGAGAGGCCGAGCACCTTGGCCACGTCGTCGAGAATCGCGTGCTGTCCGAACATCGGTTCGCGCGCCGTACCGATGAGACTGCAATTGTCGCACCTGCCATGGATTGCGTCAGACATGCGTCCCGCGCGTTCATGGAGGAACAGATCGGGGACAACCATCGCCCTGCGCCGCCTGTGCGTGGTGGTTTCCAGGATTTCAAACGGCTCCGCGAACAGTCCCATTTCGATCAATGTCGTCATGACCGATTCGGGCTCGGGATCGTCTTCGGCTGGATCGATAAGGCATTCAGCCGTTCCATGCACGATGCCGTCCGACCCAACCGTGTTCGTAATGTTGGAATAGAGCGTTATCCGATAGGGTAATGCATCCGGCTCGAAATTGTAGACGTAGTGGGCCTCTGTCGCGGGGTGACCCCGATAGGCAAAGTGGACGAGGAACAGGTCGCGGAACGACGGCGGCGGCAGGTCGGATGGCAACGCCACAGAGAGAGATTTCGCCAGAACGGCCGGTGACACTGTCCAATACACCCTGTCGACGTCGATCGACTCGCCGCTCTTCAGCCCACATCGCACGATCCGGTTTCCTTCGAGGTCGAAGCTCGCGACGGAATCACCCAGCCGAACCTCGGCGCCCATATCGCGAAGTTTATCCAGGAAATCGTTGGCCCATCGACCGACGCCGCCCCCACGCGGGTAGTATTTGACGATGTCCGTGGGATGATCCCAGCGTTTTTCGTAGGCCAGCACCTTGTCCAGCCGCGGAATCTTCTTGAGCGCCCGGGACAGTTCGCCGTCGAACATGCGGATGCGCATGGGGACGATTGTTTTCATCGCCGATGGACCCAAGTCGGAAAGACGCTTGGCGAACAGCTTGTGCATTACTGGAGCGTAAATTTCCTCCGCAATCGTCGGCCCCAGGCTGTTGCTTAGAGTCCGTTCCAACGTGTCGTTCTCAACCGGCCTGCGCTCGACGCGCTCAAACGTCTCCTTGATGCCCTGCCACAGTTTCTGCTCCACCAGCAGCTTGGCATCGAGACACCCGGAATCATGATCCATCACGCCCCGGAAATAGCTCGCCTCCGGCAGGTTTCCTGTGAAGGTAATCCAATTAGCGGGATCCATGACCTCGAGCATGTAGTCGACGAGGGCGCGCGGCCCTGTGTCGAGGACGTAGTGGGTGCCGTAATCCACCGGCAGGCCCCGAGGGCCGCTCGCGGAACCCAGCAACCCGCCCGGCGAGGTCGCTTCATCGATCAGGATTACGGGCGCACCGGTCTCGGTGATGCATCGAGCGACCATGCAGCCCGCCAGTCCGGAGCCGACAACGATTGACGCTTTCATATGATTATTCGAAAGCTGGGGTTAGTCGCGTTTCGTCGCGATGATGTCTTCGCGGGTGTTCCCGAACGGGAGATCTGGGTCCTGGCGCAGCAAATAGGCATCCAGGCCGGCACCGCGCAGATCGAGCATCAGGTCCATTGACATCCTGTCGTCGAACGACACCGGATCGGCGGAACGGGGCGCGCGGATCATTTCATCATCTGACAGAGTTTCCATCTGCTTGCGCCATTCCCCTTCGAATTCCCGGCCGACCGCACTCGCCTGGTAGCGATTTTTCAGGTCGGTGTTCGGAATGTCACCGAGGAGCACCCGTCCGCCCGGTGCCAGCCGGTCGGCAGCGGCGCGGACAAATTCGTGGACAGCCTCCCGGCTGGGCAGCACGTGCAACACCGAATACGCCACGATCAGGGTGAAGTCATCGCGCGGCAGCCGAACGTTCGGAAACTCACCGGCAAGCAGGGTGATGTTCGGGCGAGAACAGGTCCTGGACAGATTGGTGACCGCGTTGGCATTGTCGACCCCGTACGCCTCCCGAACGACGAAGGAAAACGGCACGAGGATGGTCCCTGTCCCGAACCCGATATCCAGCAAGATGTCGTCGGGCTTCGGCGCAAGCTTCCGCATCGCATCCGGAAAGATCCGCCTTTCGGCGTTTTCCTGGAACGGGTAGCGGCCGTTTTTCACGGTCTCGGAGATATCTTGGTTGGCCAGAGTGCTGTAGTACTCGAACTGGGTTTGACTGCTGGGCACCGTTATTTCTCCAGATACGTCAGGGCCTTCGAAAATACGTCAGCATCGATCTCACCGTGGATCGGCAGGACGAGCGCCGGACGGTAGACCGGGCGCAAAGGGTCGTTGCTCAAATCGAAGTGGTAGGCCCGCGATTCGAGGCCGAACGTCTCCAGCAATCCCTGAATCCGGCGGGCCCGTTCCTCGTGCGATACGGCATCTTCGAGAACGGGCACCACGTTCGGTGCCGCACCATCGGCCACGGCCATCCATTCGGGCAGTCCCGCCGCCAGGGGCGACTCGAGGAAGATTTCGAGCAGCGCTTGCCGCGCACGGACCTCGCGGTCGATGAATTGCGAAAGCGTCCTCTGCCGGACTGCCGCAAGCAGCATCCGGTCGCGGTAGCCAAGCCAGGACTTCGCGAATTCACGTTCGATGGGTTCCAACGAGTGGGCCATCGCCGCCTCCCGTTCCGAGTCAACGGCATCTGGAGGGCCCGACCATTCAAGATAGCCGTTCCGGTCGATTGCGGCCCCGCCATTGGTGAAGCCGAGAGTCTTCGAAAAACTCCACACCCGATGGGAAACGCCCTCGGGAAGTTGCGTGGCCGCCCCGGTCGGATTGTCGACGCAGTCATGGATGACCGAGGCTTTGAGCCGTTCGGAGAGCACGGACAGAGCCTCGTGGCTCTTCGGCCAGCCATATTGGTTGTAGACAAGAACGGCATCGACCGCATGGTCGCCGGCCAAGACCTCTCGCAACGGGATCGGTGTGGCGATACGACCGACGGCCGATATCACGCAGTGCGAGCTCCACTCCGGGATGGCGACACGGGCGGCGCGGCCTCCGGCGATACGACCGACAATTTTCGTGATCGCTTGTCGGCCACTCGGGAAGACGTGCTGTTCTTCCAGCGCGATCTGACGCCGTGTCCCGCATGCGACCGGTGCCATCGGGTCTGCCACCGATTGCCGCCAGAAGGTGTACTTCACGGCCGCCATTGGCGTATGCGATTGCCCTTGGTCCTCGGGCTCCAACGCCAGACTCGCGAGACCGCCAGCGTATCCGTGAACCCCTTCTTGAACCGGCCGATGCTGCGCTCCTTCGCCGTCCCGGCGCCATCCGGGTAGATGTCGCCGAGACAGTAGGTCTTGCGGCCGCGGTCCTTCGCGGCAAGGATCGAGCGCCAGACCGGGGCATGCGCAATTGGAAGGTGAAACCGCTCCCGGTCGTAGACGCCGGTCGCGTAATAGGAAACGTCATCGCCGTCGACCGACAGGGTTCCCGAAACAAGCTCGGAATCTCGAAAACCGACGACCAGGCTACCCATTCCACGAGCTACGAAGTCGAACTGGATATCCCAGGATTCGGCCGATCGCGCGCGGCGGCCAGACACTTGGTAATGGAACTCGCGGAACCGGTCGAACAGGGCCTTGCACGGGTTGCCAGCATCGACGATATGCAGCGTCATCTCGCGTGCGCCACGCTTGATCAGGGGGCGATAGCTCTTGCGCACATCGCGCCAGATGTCATCGGTTGCGCGCTGCAGGTCGACATTCCCGACCAGCTTGGGCACGAGAGAGGCACCGCGGTTCAGGCATTTCAGCTCGATCTGCGACAGCTCGCATGGCGAACCGATCTCCTCGATGCTGAACTGGCGTACTCCCTCTGTCTTGGCCAGCGTGTCCAGGTAGTCGAACGCCATCTTCGCGACCGCAGCCTGTTGCGATGAATCGATTTCCTTCGCCCAGAAGAAACGAGCCGGGTGACCGCTCAGGTGAAACAGCCCTTCCTCCACGACACCCAGGATGATCAAACCAGGTGTCTTGCCCGCAGAGACGAGGATGGCAAACTGCGTGCACGGATCGGCACTGTATCTCGGGAAGTACTCCTGCCCGAACGAGCCCGCGATGGGGTCCGCCGCAATTGCCGGGAATTGGTCGGCCAAGCTTGGCTTAAGGTGAACCGCCCTATCCCAGTCGAGAAGTTCAATCGTCATGGACCGGCTGGCGGTTCCCGCGGTGACGACATACAGCCTCCAATCCCTGGGCCCAGACCGATCTAGACTGCGGTCGCCTCGACCACGTAGGCCGAACACAGAACGCCTCCGCGAGGATCGGACGGGTCCTTCTCCATCTCGAAGGCCGTGTCGCGAAACATGGTCCTATCGACACCGTTGCCGTCCAGCATCGGAAAGGTCGGGTGGAAGTGGTACCAATGAATCTGGTCGAACGCGAACCCCGCTTCCTTGAACAGGCGCTGCATGTCGAACGGGTTGTGCATGCGCGCCTGGATCGCGTCGTAACCCGGTTTGCCCGCTTCTGCTGAGAGCCGAAGGGGCGGCAGATCCATCTCCAACCGCCCTTCCAGCGCTTCGCGTGTCTTGTTTCGGATCTCTTCCGGTACATCCGCGAGCAGTGTGTCGAGAATATAGGAGTAGGTATATCGGTTGAAGGTAAACAGGTTGAACAGTTGATTTCGAAACTCGACATATATGCGGCCGCCATCTCGCAAGGAGCGACGTAGATTCACCAGCGACAGCGCCTCGTTATTGACATGCGGCATGACGCCGAAGCATACCGCTGCATCGAATACCTCATCGCCAATCAGAGAGGAAAAACTGGAAAAGTCCTCGACGTTCGCCTCTATGATCCACGCGGGATCCAACCCGTTCTCCGAAAACCGCCGCTTTGCGATACTTACCATCTCGTCGGTGAAATCAAAACCGCGAACCGTGTGGCCGAGTTTCGATATTTCGAGCAGAGGTGTTCCCTCCCCGCATCCGGCGTCGATGACGTGAAGCGCCTGTTGATTGGATAGCGAGGCCAGCAGGTTCTGAAGCCGGAAATACTCCGCCGGGTAGGTGGGTGAAGACCTTAGATTGTTGATTTGGTAACGGTCCGTGTAGGTCTTGGCGGACACGCTGTAGTGATCACGGACTTTATCGCTCGCTTCGTTCGTTGTTGTCTGTCCCATAGGATGCACGCCTCTTTCTCGGTAATGGGTAGAATATTCGAAGGGCGGATTACGAATTGCCGAACACAGCTTGGACGTTCTCACGCACCAGAGGCTCGGCCAGATCACCCCGGTTCAGCCTGCGCGGAATCGCCTTGAGGTCCGTACATTGAAGGTTCATGTACTCCGGAATCGGCAGGAATATGCCGATACCGATGCCTTCGAAAACGATGGCGCCGAGATTCAATAAAAGAATCCCCATTGGCCTACGCGTGCGAAAGCCGATACGCTGCGACACCTTGAATATCTCGTGCATCCGCATGTTCATTTTGGCAACCGTTCCACCGGCTTCGGCACCCAGTCTTCGGACCGGCCCCACAAGATAACCCTCTTGTCCGAAGCGAGCTGGTGCAGTCGACCCCGGCTCTGCCACTAGGCCTCGTGACCCGTCGTCACTTGACTTTGCGATGCTATCTACGCAGAACTCCATCGAGAATTGATCGGCTGCCCTCGACGGGATGCCGCCTTACGCTGCCGCAGCGGGTCGCTGAGGCGGCCTCGCGGCTGCCGCAACTTCGTCTTCGACGATGGCAGCGTGGACGCTGCGACGACCGCGCCGCAGCATCCCGGACGACAGCAGGACGAGAAAGCCGCACCAAGCGAGTTCCAGCGGAAGCTGAAGGCTCACCAACAGCAGGACGTAGAGCTTGACGCTGCCTGGAACGAAAAGAATCGCGGGAGCGAAGAATTTGAGTGACAGCCAGCAGAACGTGATCCATCCGATGTACTTGCGCGCCGTCGCCAGCTTCTTCTCTGTTTCTTCCGTAATCGGTCCCGACTGCGAGACCATCCATTCCTCGAAGAACATCACGCGTGAGCGCACCGCCTGCATCATGATGGCGCAACAACTCGTGAGCGCGCCGCAGAGCAGGTATACCCCTTCTCCCGTATTAATCCAGATGCCGAGGCCGGCCATGAGCGGGGCCAACCCCACGTACAGGATGTCGGCCAGCCCGTCGATGAACTTCCCGAAAAACGTCGCGGAATTCTGAAGTCTTGACAGATTGCCGTCGACGAAATCCATGATGAACCCACTGTAGAAGGCCAACGCGGCCAAGGCGGGCCCCCAGTCGTATGGCAGGAAGAAACACGCCAAACCCATGAAACAGACGACGGTTCGGAACAGCGTGACGCCGTTCGGAGTCCAGCCGTTGTTGTAGAAATACGGCGTTATCGCATCGGCGATCGGGCGTCCGAACCACCTGATGGTGAAGTGGTCGCGCACGTTCTTGTTGAATGACGCCTTGACGTCCGCAACTGTTATGCGCTGACACGGTTTCACCATATCACCCTCGTTCGTTCCCGCTTGCGCACCGGATCACGCCGCCGTCCGCTGCTGAAGTGGACTCGGATTACCGGTATCTGTGTACTGCCACACCGGAACCTCCGGCTCGTTGACGCTCCGCAGCAACGACTCGGCGGCGTCCTCGACGCTTTGGGGATCGAAATCCGTGTGATTGACGAAATCGTACTGCCGCATGTCGAAAGATTCCTCCTCGATGGCACGACACAGACGCTGGGCGTCGGCGATCATGGTTCGTTTGTCGAACGAACCATCCATGGCCCGCCGCAAATGAGATCGCAGCTCGCGTTCGTCGTGCACGACCTGAACATGCGGCAGGACGTTATAGACATTGTGATGACCGAACGCAATCACCGGCACACCAGCGATGGCGGCTTCGAGACCCGCGGTACCGGCGATGGTCACCACGGCGGTGGCGTTCTGCGCGCAATCGAGTCCGCGTTCCATTGTTTCCAGCAGAACGACATTGTTGAACGCGAGAATCTGGTCGTAAAAGTTGTCCGGGCGCCGGCCGACGGACCCGAAAGCTTCCTTGACGGCCAATGTCGCCTCGGCGGGCAGATCGCGCGCCACCGCCGCGATTAGCGACAACTGATAGAAGAACTCCGGCGAGATAATCTGGAGCGAAGCCTCGGGCTCCATATGCAGCGGGTAGTAGATGAAAGGTCTGTCCTTCACCGAATCGACCGTTGCATTGGCCTTCTTGTGAAGCTTGCGAAATTCGCGCCAGCGCCGGAACTCGTAGCCCAGGACATCTTTCAGATAGTACCCCTTCGCCTTCTTGTATCCGCGCAGGTTCCAGTACACGAAGCGCGCGATTGCCAGGGTCGAGCGCTTCGCGTAGGGCAGGACACCGACATCGTTCAGGAACCGTTTCCGGCCGACCACATGGGAATAGTATGGTTCGGAAGGTTCGAGCGGTTTCCCGCCGGTGGCTTCCGGCGCCGCCAACGCTTCGTAGCGGGCCGTCACCAACGGATTGTCGTAGTGCTCGTTCCAGGCCCAGTGGTGGTAGTTCTTGTATCGTGATCCGGCCATGGCCCGATAGGGGATGCCATGAACGCGCGCCATGCAGGCCGCTTCCTTGCCGGTGTTGACGACCAGCGAGATCCGATTTTCAGTGAACTCCTTTTCCCAGAACGCGAGTGTCTTGTTGTACGCGTTCAGCATCTGTATGTGCGAGGTGTTCTCGGAGTAACGCGAACGGGGATGATAGAAACCGCCAAGCGAGAACCCGCGGCCCAGATGACGGTTCGCAACCGCGATCGTCGAAATTGGATAGCCCAAACGTGCCTCGAAGCTCTTCGCCGTCTCGATGACCGCCCTCTCGTCGGACACCGGCTCCAGAGCGGCTCCGAGCAGGAGCGAGGCGTCGACAATGCTCGCGCAGTGATTGCCGGTATCATGGCGCTTGTAGTACTCGACCTCCTGCGGACTGTTGCAATAGAGATGCACCTTGCAACCGGTCTTCTCCGTCAGAACCCGAACGAGCTCGAGGTTGAAGAGGCGCGTCGCGGCTCGGGCGCCCAGAGCGATGTTTTCAAAGTGGTTCGTCACGGTGCGTTCCACGCGCTGGCCATGGACAATTCCCGGAGGGACGGTTCCGTACGGCCTCGAACTACGCCGTGTCGCGGTCGATCAAGCCGCACCGGCGCAGCGCGAAATGCTTGAGAACGGGATGGATGACATGGTACGTGACACCGGGAACGCCAATCGATCGACCGGCGCTGAATTGACCGGTCGCCATCCGTTCCTTGACGACCTCTCCCAACGTATGTGCCCGCACCATGGCATCCAGGACGCGATCGACCTCCAAACCGTCGATGCAGGGATACTTCATCCGTTTCAGTACAGGTCCGGTGTCGATGCCTTCGTCCAACCACATGGCGGTGGTGCCCAGCATCCGTTCCCGGATGACGCTGTAGTAGAAGGCGGTGCTGCCCCGATACTCAGGCGCCCGGCCACCATGGACGTGCAGGAACCTCTTGCCACTGCGGGTCAACACCGGCCGCCGCAGGATCACGCCGCCGAACCCGGAATAGATGCAGACCGGTTCCGGCTGACGTTCGAGAAAGTCGATGAACGGTTCGCTGTTGATATCCCGGTTCGGGAGCTCGTCAACCACCAGATCGCATGACCGGGCAGTCTCTCGCACGGTTTCCCCGGGTCGAAACCGAACGGTACCACCGTCGGCCGCGACATCCACCGCGAATTCCGTGTCACCATCCCATTCGGCCTCGTCTCCGGGAAAATACAGGACTCGACCGATCTTGATGTCGATCTGCACGAGACGCTGCAAATAAGCCCGCGAGCGAAAGCTGGGTGCGGCGATCAGCGCGACGTCTTCAAGGCAGTGCATATTGCTCATCCAGTCGCCGGGCCGCCTCACCCTCGATTTCAAGCGTACGTGCCAAGAGCGCCGCTTCGACTTCGTTGAACGTGGAAACGGGCACACTCGTGAGCGCATCGCAGATCTTCAATAGCGTCGAAAGGTGTTTGAGACTGTCGGATGCGATAGCGATTCTCGCCAGAGCGTGGGCGAAGAGGACATAGTCCCCCCAACCGGCGAGTCTCGATTCGGGATGGCGCAAATTGTTCGGCAGGAAGCGGTCGAAGAGCCGGCGATAGACCTCGTACTTCACGACATAGGGTTCAAGCGCTTCCGCCGCCTTGTCCATCGAGCCCTGCTCCGCCAAGTCGAGCACGCGCAACAGGATCGATCGGAGCGGACGGACCTGCTCGCCGTCGCACGCGGCAGGGCCGGAGGAAAACGCCGTCAAATCGTACTCCGTCGCGACCGCTTTGAGCTCTCTTGTCCGCGCATCCCGGTAGTCACGCCAGCAACGGTAGAAATCCGCGGTGGCGCACTTCGCAAAATGGTAGTACTCCGGTTCGTCAAAGAGGTTCCGGCTCGCATAAGGGTAGGCGGTTCGTGTCATAAGGCGTTTTCGATCCGAGAGAAAATCCTGCCCGCAATCCGCTCGGGTCTTTCCAGAACGTCCGGCACCCCGAATGTCAGATCGGGGCTCGGCGGTTGCGGAAAAGGGATATCGACACCGACGACATTGCGCAATTCGCCACGCAACGCCCTCTCGTAGATGTCCTTCGTGTCGCGGCGCCGAGCGACTTCCAATGGAACGTCAAGGAAGACCTCGAAATATTTCGAGAAATTCTCGCGATTCCACTTCTGCCAGTGCGGGAAAATCGAAAGAATCGCCGCCACGACATGCTGGTTCTGGCGGTCGAGCATCCTGCAGAGGTGGCAGAAACGGTGCGAGTTCATCGCCCGCGCGTCGACGTCATGACCGAGATTGTCGCCCCATACGTCGCGCAGCAGGTCCCCATCCAGGAAGACCAGGTTCGGGACCCGCGAACGGATCTTGTCCGCGAGGAGCTTCCCGACCGTCGTCTTGCCGGATCCGGAAATGCCGATGATCCAGGTGATCACGTGCGCCCCGAAATCGACTTCACCGCACGATTCGGACAGTGCGGTCGACGCAGTTGAGGGAGAGGACCTTTCCTCTGACCAAGTCGTCGAACATTCGGGCGCCGCAGCCGATCGCGGCGGCGATCCCGAACTCGGCACAGCGAATGGCCATGTGCGAGTTCGCACCGCCATACTTCGTGACCAGTCCCGCAATGGAGTGCGAGAAGATCCAGTCGAAGCCCGGGTCCGCACTCTCGATGAGGACGATCCTGCCATCGACATTCTCCGGATTCGCACCTTCGAGACAGGTCGACTCCGCCGTCACCGTCCGGTGTGTCACGAAGTTCGGACGCCCCAGGGGCATGCGAACGACGAAAACGTCGTCGGGTTCGGTGATGAGATGCGGCAGGCGGACCGCCTGCGACGTGGTAAAGCTCTGCCGTGCCGCGGCGATCGCGTCCCGCAGGGCCGCGGGATTGTCGGCGAGGATGTCATCGGCCGTCGCGAACGACAGATCGTCCCGGGACAACCCGTGCCTTTCACCCCACGCACCAAGCTCGACGAGCATGTCGCTGACATTGCGGGAAAACGCGAACTTCGCGAATTCACGCGCGGCAATTGCGCGCCGGATATAGCGAAAGAGCGCATCCGCGGTCAGGCCGTAGCCGGACTCGTCCATTAGTCGCTGGACGGCCCGTTTCATCTTCTCGTCGACTTCGAACGGCTTTTCGGGAGCGACGTCGCGAACCGTGTGGCCCAGGAACATCTCCGGGCGCTCGTCATAGCGCCAGGAATTGATATCGTATGTGCCCGGCCGCAGGTGACCGTACTTTTCCAGCAGCGCGTCGGCGGCCGTCGCGCCATCGTTGCAAGCCTGCAGGTCGGTCACCATGTCGGCTGCAATCGTATGAACGCTCAGCAGAAACGCATCCACATCGGCCGGCGCGATAGCGCCCCGCTCGGCCGCGGACCGCAAGAACGACACGCCGACAAAGGCATGCCGCGCCAAGTCCGCGAAGGGTTGCGTGCCGAAGTCGATGCAATCGGACATCAGCGCTGCCACCCGCGCGAGGCCTTCCCTCTCCATCGCCAACCGATGCCGCTGCGGCAAGGCCGCAATGGTCGCTTCCAATTGGAGCAAACCGCCTTCGCCGGCGCCAATCAGCCGGTGCGTGAGACCTTTGAGTCCGCCTTCCAGCTCAGCAACGTCCGTGTGCGCGAACCCCGCCTCCGTCAGCTCGGCGAGACGTCGCCCGGAGTCGAAATCGACACAGGTCAGAGCGATCTCGAACTCGACCTTGTCATGGAGGTCCCGGTTTTCGCGCAGCTTCTCGACCTGGAACGAAACGAGGTCTTCGGCGAGCGCGTCCGAGATACCGGGGGGCAGGAAAGAATTGAGACTGCTGCGGACATCCACGTACGGCCGCCCGGCGAATGCGGTCATGAGCGGGACTTCGGGGAACGGCCGGTAGCCCATCCGCATTCTCGACTGCGCCCAGACACGGTCGGTGATCAACCGCTTGTACAGGGACAGGGCCAGCGGTCGCGGATGCGCGCCGATCATCTCGGCGGGGTTCCAGTCGGGCATGTCGCCGAAAATGGTTCGGGCGCCGGCGATGCCGTCTCGGCGGCGCATGTGCGGCAACAATTCGGCACGGACGTTCCCGATGACCTGCGCTATGTCCGCCTCCGAAACCTCCTGCCGGCCGCTTCGCGCCGCCAGCGGGCGCGTCTGCAAGATGGACACCTCCCCGTCCCTGGTGATCGCGAATTCGATATCGAGCGCCGAACTCCCGGTCCTGGTCTCCACATCCACGATGATCGACATCAGCGCCTGCATGCGGGGCGAGTGCAGACCCTCCAGGTGCCCCCGATGGACCAGCAAGGTCTTGCTCTCCGCCCCACCGGTAACGGTATCGGTGCGACCGCTGAAGTCATCGTAGTTGATGACGTAGTAGGGCCCTCCGGTGCTCAGCTCCCGCGTCAGGACGACGCCGGAAATCGCTACATCCTCGACCATTGGCTGGATGAGGACCTGATGACGATCGTTCTCGGAATCGTAGCTGGCAATGACCTCGTTGATCGCCGCCGACAAATCCTTGCGCGTCGGCCGAACCCCGGTCAGACTGGTGTAGGCGCCAGCCTTGGAGGCGGCCCAGCTATCCTC
>JAJDZN010000084.1 GCA_022824585.1 Bryobacterales bacterium
TTCAACTTCGCAGCTTCGGTGGACACGGCATCCCCCAGTCGGGCAGACTGACCTTGGAAAGAGCGCAAGTATGGACCTCAAACCGATCGCGACCGCCGCCGCCATCGCCCTGCTCGCTGCGTTGGCTTCAGCGGCCCAGCCCGTTACCCGAATGCAGCTGCGGGAGATGGTCAGGAATCTTGGCGATGAGAACCGGGAAGCGAGGCTTCAAGAGATCTACACCAAGTACGCCAAACCGATGCGCGAGCGATTGCGCAAGGCGCAGTATCGGCCCGGCGGCGAGAACCGTCACACGAAGACCTTCGTCTTCAAGGAAACCCCGACGCGCGATCTCAAGATCTACATCGACTTCCCCCCGGGCTGGGCGCCTACGGACAAGCGCTCGGCTCTGGTGCTGTGGCACGGGGGCGGCTTTACGCAAGGCAGCGCGAGCCAGTTCCTACGGCAATGTGACTACTTCACGAAGCGCGGCATGGTGTGCGCGCGCCCGGAGTACCGCGTCTCCGATCTCGACGACGCCTTGCCGCACATTGCGATTGAGGACGGAGTCAGCGCGATGCGCTGGCTAAAGTCCCGCGTTCGAGAGTTCGGCATCAACGCTGAGAGGATCGCAGTGGGAGGCGGCTCGGCCGGCGGTTGCCTAGCGTCCGTGATCGGCACGCTGGACACCCGGCAGTTCGCTGACGCCGGTTTCATTGGCGAAGGCGAGGATCCCAGCTTCTCGGTCAAGCCGGCCGCAATGATCCTCTACAATCCCTTCGTCGATTTTTTCGAGCCTCTGAACGCGCGGCACCTCGAAGAAGAGATGGCCATGATGGGCCGGGACCCGCGCGACTTCGAAGACGTCTATCACCTCATTTCGGCGATCGAGCAACTCGACGAAGAGTCGCCGCCGAACATCATCATGTTCGGCACTCGGGACGCGTTCTATCCACAGCAGATTCGGTGGATCGCGAAATCGCGCGAGATGGGCCTGCTTACCCACGACTACGTATACAAGGGCGAAGTCCACAGCTGGTACAACAACTCTCCGCACATCGAGTACACCACCGCCAGCGTTGACAAGTTCTTGCAAGAAGTTGGATTGCTGGGGCCGGAACCGCAAGTCGAGCTGCCGCACAAGCGCATAAACCCCAACCGTCTGGCGATTCAGGAAAGCAAATACGCCGACAAGACCGACTGGGACGAGCAGCAGCGCTTCCAACGCTTCGTTCGCGAGCACGAGATCGAGTTGATTCCCTATAAGCACTACGAGAAGTAGCTGCACAGACGTAGGAGCGGCCCGACGGAAGACTCCGGGACAAGTGTCGGGACGCTCTCGGGACCCGTAGGAGGTGAGGCCACGGCGACCTCCCCGGCTGATCAAATCGCAGTCACCGACTCGATCTTCGTCTTCCGTTCCACGCACCCGCGCTCTCCGAGCAGTGGAGTGCGCCAGGGTACCTCCGTCCGGTCCCCTGCATCCCCCTGCACGAGAAGATACGCGGCACCTTTTTGAGCGCGTTCGAGTTGATTCCCGTCCTCCGCATGGCGCCCGGGTGCGATACACTTCCGGCCGATGGCCGACTCGCGGTACATGCTTCTCGGAGTGTTCGCGGCGATCCTGGCGCTGCAGTCCTGCAATAGGCAGGAACCTCCCACCTTGGCTGCGGACGATACGGCTCCGAAGGCCGATGCATTTGCCCTGATCGGGGATCGCTACCACAACTCCGACTACATCCGGACAGGTTTGAACAAGACTCTAGCCGAGCCACTCGGGATCACCATCGACTTTTGCGACGAGACGAAACGGCTCACTGCCGAGACTCTCGAAGGCTACAAGCTACTGGTGGTTCTGCGCGATGGCATGGTGTGGCCGGACGGCTATCCGAACGAGCGCACGAATGCTGGCTGGCTCGCCACGGGCAGTCCGGAACTGATCTCCGAGCCACCCGTGCCGTCTACCGAAGCGAGACCGGCTTTCTGGATGAAGCCGGAGCAGGGCAGGGCGGTGCGAGAGTTCGTCAACCGTGGCGGCGCGGCACTGTTTCTCCATAACACCACCCACGTTGGCCTCACCGATCCGGACTTTCGGGACGTGCTGGGAGCTGCATACGCCGGGCATCCTCCGATTCGGACCTATAGCGTTCGCGTTCGCGATCCGACTCACGCGATTACGCAGGGTGTCAGCGACTTCATCGTTACCGGCGAGCAGCACTACATGGAATACGACAAGGATCCTGCGCACGTTTTTCTCGAAACGGTAAACCCGGAGAGCTTGGACTACCGCGGGATGGGCCCGACGGCTCCTGGGGGATGGGCCTACGACTACGGCGACGGCCGAGTCTGCTACATGTCCCCGGGACACCTGTTGACCGTTCTGTGGAATCCCGAGTATGTGAAGCTGCAGCAGAACGCCGTGCGATGGCTCTTGCGAGAATCCGGGTAATGCGACTCAGGTTTTCCCCGTTCTTGGTTGCATTGCTGATCCCGGCGGCCTCTCTCGCTGTTGCGGGCGATTTCTCCGAAGAGCGCCGACTGGTGCTCGAGCTCGGCAACCTCACGGCGCCACCTGCCCGATTCCCTGCCGCAGGCTTCGCCAGCGACGGCGGCATCGAGGCGATCTACTTCGAAGGGCTGCCATGGAAGGGCAGAGCCACCCGAGTCTTTGCTTGGCTGGGACTGCCGGAGGAGCGTGATGGCAAGGTTCCCGCCATCGTGCTCGTCCATGGAGGAGGTGGCACGGCCTTTCGGGAATGGGTCGAGAAATGGACCGCACGCGGCTATGCCGCCATCTCGATTGCCGTTGAGGGCCAGACGGACGAGGCCGAGGAAGTCCCCGCCGGTGCCAGGCGGTCCTGGAAGCGACACGCCTGGGGCGGTCCCAAGCGCGACGGGATCTACGCTGACTCCTCCGAGCCCTTGAGGGATCAGTGGATGTACCACGCGGTAGCGGACACGGTGCTCGCGAATTCGCTGCTGCGGTCGTTGCCGCAAGTTGATGCCGACAAGGTCGGGCTCATGGGAATCTCGTGGGGCGGAGTCATCACCAGCACTGTCATCGGCATCGACTCGCGCTTCGCGTTCGCGATTCCCACCTATGGATGCGGGCACCTGTTCGACTCTGCCAACCATTGGGGCGAGGCCCTCGGCAGCAACCGACTCTACCGCGAGGTCTGGGATCCGATGGTGCGCATGGATCGCGTGCGAACTCCCGTGTTGTGGCTCTCGTGGCCCGGTGACGCAGCCTTTCCTCTAGACAGCCAGGCCGCCAGCTATCGCTCCGCCCCGGGCCCGCGCATGGTCTCTCTGATTCCTGGCATGGGCCATAGCCACAGGGCGGGATGGACTCCGCCGGACAGTTACGCCTTTGCCGACAGCGTCGTCTACTCGGGCGAGCCCTGGCTGGTCCAGAGGGAATCCGACCTCTCTGAGGACAGCGTGCGCATCGAGATGACGGCCGCCAAGCCGCTTGATAGCGCGTCGCTCGTCTGGACAAGCGATGAGGGTTTCACGGGCTCCCGAAAGTGGGTCCAGTCACCCGCGAGCCTCTCTCGCGACGGCGAGACTTGGCGAGTAATCGCAGACCTTCCCGATGCCGTAACGGCGTGGTTCGTGAACGTCCGCAGCGGCGACCTGACCGCTAGTTCGGACTACCAAGAGGTTCGTTAGAGCGCTGAGAGCGGCGGGGTTCCGTTCAGGCCCCGTGCGCGCTCGCTATTTCTTCTGGCGCGCAAAGAGCCACTGCCAGACGTCGGAGGTGGGATCGGATTTCTCGTTTCCAAGGCGGGTCACGTATCCCTTCGACTCGTCGTCGCCGGCATAGGTGAAGGCCTGGATCCACGACGGATGCTTGACACCCCGCAGTTCGGTGTACTTGATATCCCCTCCAGCCTCACGCAGGGCGGCAAACGCGCTGCGCGAAAACTCGACCGAGATGAGCGGGTCGGCATCGCCGTGGAACACCCAGATAGGCAGCTGAGCCAATCGGGACGCGTAGGCGGGATTGAAGCGCCCGCATACGGGAATCGCCGCTGCAAACAGGTCTGGTCGAGCGAAAACGATGTTCCAAGTGCCGGCGCCGCCCCCTGAAGAGCCCAGCGCGTAGATGCGATCCGAGTCGATAGGAAATTCCTGTCGGAGCAGCTCGATGATCTCGAAGGCCCCGGTCAAATCGTCGCGGACAAATAGATCCTCGGTTCCGGGCAGATCGGGTTTCGGCCCCCAGATTCCTCCGGGCCTACGTTGCGGGACGAGCACGAAGCACGGGTACTTTTGCCGCCATTCCGGCTGGGCCATGACTCCATTCCAGAACCGGAGATTGCTCAGGTTGTCGTCACCGACGCCGCCGGAGCCGTGAAGACTGACTATCAGCGGATAGCGCTTCCCGGGTTCGATGTGAAGCGGCTTCATGAGGCGGTACGGCATGGACCCATGCGAGCGCGCTTCGTACGCGTCGATCAGGGCGCGGTTTCGGATGCCCGGCCCGCGGTTCATTCGGCCGCGTTGTCTCGTCTTGAAGATGTACTGTGCGGCCTCGTTCTCGGTCAGAGCGCCGTCTCCGTTGGCATCAGCCTCCGGGTGACTGGCGAGCATCCTCTGGAGTTCGCTCCCTACGTCCGCATAGGCATCGGAAGCGCATGCAAGGGACACAAGGCCAACGATCAACAGACGCATCGGAAACTGGGGCACGGCCGGAGTATAGCGCCCCGGAGCAGCGAGCCGGGTAGCCTCGGACTTGGGATTCAAGGGGCGGAGCGGACCACTCTCTACTAGGCGGACTGCCTACCGCTATCCCTGCGCGAACTCCCGGTTGATGACATCCCTGAGCGCCCTCATGTAGCCCACCGTGTAGGCCGTGTTGCTGTCGCCCATGGGCTTACCTCCTGGGACATGGTCGGGCACGATGACGCCGTTGAAGTTTGCTCTTCGCAGTTCCCTGAGCGCCTCGATCATGTCGATGTAGCCGTCATCGACGAAGGTCTCGGTGAACCGCGGCATGGGCCCGTCCACGTTGCGAAAGTGCACCTTGAAGATCTTTCCCTGGGGCGCGAACTCTCGGATCATCGCGATCACCGACTTGCCCGTGCTCTCGCCTCCTTCCCCCCACGTGCCCATGCAGAAGCAGTATCCGAAGTTTGGGCTGTCGGTGATCTCGAGAGCGCGCCTGTAGCCCTCGTAGTTGCGGAACACCCGCGCCACGCCGCCAAGGGACGGCAAGGGCGGGTCGTCAGGATGAAGACCGATGCGCACGCCGGCCTCTTCGGCGACAGGAACGACGGCGTTCGCAAATCGCGTGAATGACTTCCAGATCTCGTCCTCCGAGTATCTGCGGTCGTGCGAGAGAGGGAAGCTGCTTGCCACCCTCGCATCAAACTGGCGCGCCCGCTGCCCGCGGGTCGGAACGCGCGCCGTCACCCCGTACCGCAGGCGCAGGTTCGCCATGTGCCCGTACGTCGTGTACGGGATTCCCGCCTTGCCCGCATCACGCAGGAACTGACGGTACAGTTCCAGCTTCTCCTCGACGCCGGAGAGCCCCAGGACGATGACCGGGTCGCAATGCAGTCCGACGACGTTGACGTTCAGCAAGCGGACGCCGCGTTCCTCCATCCGCTCCTTCATGCGAGCCATCCAGTCGTAGTTGACTTCTCCCAAGCGCGCCAGCACGCTGCCGTATTCGATGCCTGACGCGCGATAGAAGTCATAAACCTCCGACACGGGCTGCGGTGGGAAGCGATGCCCGATTCCGATTCCGGCACCCGGCGCAAAGGGATCTGCCGGTGCCAACTGGAGAGGCGTTGTATCGGGCCGGTCCATCCACTCTTTCGCCCGCGGCGCTTCCGTGCCTGGCACCAAGGGATCCCAGCGGGACAGCTGCTGTGCCGCGGCGGGCGCCAGTCCAATCGCGGCGCCGCCTAGCGCCGCATTCCCCAGACGTCTCCTTGTCACCTTCATGGCATCCTCCTCTCGCATCGGTCCTATCGTCGCTGCGGTCGCTCATGCGACCGATACCGCTGCGACTGCTGAGTACATCGCATCAACTAGATTCTCGTATCCAGCGGTAGAATGACGGGGACCAAGAAGAGGTTCCCATGGCACGAAGGCGTCGAGTAACGCCGGACGGCTGATTGAAGAGGCAACCATGAGAAGCAAGTACACAGCTCTATTGCTCTTGGTGTTGATGGGTGCCAGCGCTCACGCTGCTGATGACGAATCCGCCAGCGCGGGCTTCGTGAATTTCGCATTCACGGTGGAGGGCGCGGAGCGCACGGCAGGGCTATATGTGCCGCCGGACTACGACGACTCGAAGAGCTGGCCGCTGATCGTCTTCCTTCATGGCGGAGGAGGGAACGGCGACAACAACGGGAATGCTCTCACCGAGCGCTTCAACAGGCAGCCCCTTGTGCAGCACGTCCGCAACCACCCCGAGCGGTTTCCGGCACTCGTAGCCTTTCCACGGTGCCCACGGGGTAAGATCTGGTCTCCCATACCGGCGGACCCCGTGCAGTCCAGCTGGCGCCTGGAGCGTCACGGGCGCGATCCGGTCCCCGATGCAGAGGATCACATCACATCGTTGATTGATGCCCTTATCGCGGAATTTGCGGTCGACACGGACAGAGTGGTGATCACGGGCTCTTCGATGGGTGGAGAGGGGTCTATCCGATACGCCGCGCTCCATCCCGAGCGGTTTGCCGCCGTCGCGCCGGTGTCCGGCTCCGCCACGATCGTGCTTGAAGACGCCCCTGTGCTGGCCAGGATGGGTGTGTGGCTGTTCCAGGGGGAGACGGACCACCTCAGCACGGCGCCTCTGGCCAGGCGAATGGTCGACGCGATCCAAGGCAGCTCCGGCAATCCGCGCTACACGGAGTACGCGGGCGTAGGACACGCCATCGCCAGGCGTGTGTACGAAGACCCCGAAGTGATTGCCTGGATGCTTGATCAGAAGCGACGTCGCAAGTAGCCCGGGTCGGGTCGGCCAAGCCCTGGCGATTGCGAGACTGGCCGCTCTATCGTCCTGGTTCAGGACCGCTCGCCGCCCAGTCAGGCTCGGACCCGGTATTCCTCGATCGCCTCCTCGTCGATGTCAAGGCCCAATCCGGGCAGGTCCGGGAGTAGCACGGTGCCGTCCTCGATCTCGAAGACATGCGGCGTGCGCAGGATACGCAGCGCCGGCGACCACTGCTCTTCCGGCAGGTTCGGCTGGCCGATCATCTCTTGGTAGTCGCAGTTCGGCATGGCGCATCCGGCTTGGATGTAGCCAGCCAGCGAGAGGCCCTGCGTGCCGTGCTGGATGCAAGGGACGTGGAATGCCTCGGCCAGGATGCTGATCTTCCGGGCGGTCAGGATGCCGCCGCAGATGCGTGTGTCCGGCTGGAGCACGTCGTACGTCTTGTGCGTCAGAAACGCTAGGAACTGGTGAATGCCCTTGCCGAGCTCTCCTCCCGTAATCGGAATGTCGACCTCGGCGGCCAGCCGTGCCGGGCTCTCGAGGTCGTTCCCGTCGAACGGCTCTTCCAGCCAGCGCGCGTTGTAGCGCTCCATGCCGCGGGCCACCTGCAGGGCCGTGTCGTAGTCCCACACCCATCCAGGGCGCACGGCCGTCCGGTCGAACATGATTTCGAAGTCTTCGCCGACAGCCTGGCGCGCGACGGCCAGCATCTCCACGTCGTCCATCGGCCGGGGCCGCCAGGCGCGTACCTTCATCGCCCCGTACCCGGCTTCCTTGAGCCGGACGGCGTACTCGGCCTGGGTTTCGTACGGCACGTCTGACTGGTCCTGCTTGCCCGGGAACACGCAGGTCCGGTATACCTTCAATCGGTCGCGGTAGCCACCCAGCAGCCGCGCTACCGGCAGTCCGGCCGCCCGCCCGATGGCGTCCCACATGGCATGCTCCACGCCTGACCAACCCTGCACGCCGGACTCGCCGCGCTGCATCTGAAGCCGCTGGACGTGGCGGTCGACGGCGAACAGGTCCTCGCCCTCGAGCGTGGGCTTGGCCCAGCGCTCGATGAGCTCGGTGTCGCCCCGCACGAATGACGTGCCGACGATCCCGGAATCGGTGTGGACGCGGTTGACTTGGTACCCGTAGATGCGGAACGGGTCGGGCGTTTGGCCGTCCTCCGGGGGGATGCGGATCCGGAAGGTCTCGACCTTGGTGATGCGCACCCGGGACTGCCGGTTCCGCTGCTGTGCCGCCAGGAATGCCGGCAGGCAAGATCCGAGTGCCGCGGCCGACGCCCGGCCGAGAAGGTGCCGGCGGGTGATCTCGGTCATGGAAATTACCCCGCGGGCTCGAGCTGCCAGCCGAAGCCGGGACCGTCGGACGGACGCGTATAGATACCCTCGGGCCCCCGCGTCAGGCTGTTGTCCTCTTCGTAGCGCTCGTACACCACGTCGGGTCCGCCGGGCGCCGGCATGAACATCTCGGCCCACGGCGAGTTCGGCGTGGCGTAGATGAAATGGACCGAGTCGCGCGAGCCCCCGCCGTGCGGAATCACCGGAATGTCGTGCGCGGACGCCATGTGCGCGATCTTGATCAGCTCGCTCATGCCGCCGCACCAGTGGATGTCCGGTTGCCAGATCTCCGCTCCGTTGACACGCAGCAACTGCCGGAAGCCGTAGCGCGTGTAGACATGCTCGCCGGTGACGATCCGGGTCGAGGTGATCTGCTCGCGCAGCCGGCCGAAGCCCTCGAAGTCGTCCGGCGGCAGTGCCTCTTCGATCCAGTAGACGTTATACGGCTCGAAGGCCTCGGCCAGTTCCAGGGTGTACCGCTCCGTGAGAGCCATCCAGCAGTCCATCATCACGTCGCCGTCGCGGCCTACGGCCTCGCGGGCGCGCTTGACCAG